>JBKJIX010000160.1:0-20662 GCA_046598205.1 Chitinophagaceae bacterium | reverse complement strand
AGAAGTAATGGTAATACCTCTTTCTTTCTCTTGCTCCATCCAGTCGGTGGTGGCTGCACCATCATGCACCTCACCTATCCGGTGAATCATACCGGTGTAACGAAGGATACGTTCTGTAGTAGTGGTTTTGCCCGCATCAATATGAGCGGCGATACCAAAGTTTCTTTGAAATTTTAAATCTGCCATGACTGCTTTATTTTCAATTGTTTAGATACGATGAAAAAACCTTACGGTTTTGGAGGCGCAAAGGTAGGGGAAATTGGCGGGAAATAAAGGTCTGCGATATTCTTAATAAAGGCTGTGGATAAAATGAAATAGGGTCAGTTGATACCAATTTATGGTTCACTTACAGAGATTCAAAATCGTCTTACTTTTAGTGAATGGCAAATGAAGCCATTATGAAGATTCTGAACAATGAAAAAAAAATGTCCCGGTTCACTAAGCCGGGACATTTCATTTTATAAAACAATCAATTTATTTATAATAACTCAATGTCATTTCAGAACGACGGTTCTGCTGACGGCCAGCCGCAGTTGCATTATCTGCTATTGGCATTGTTTCGCCATGACCGGCAGATGTAATACGGCTTTCATCAATTCCCTTACTTACCAGATAGGTCTTAACAGCGGCAGCACGGTTATCACTTAACTTCTGGTTCAGTTCATCGCTTCCCACATTATCTGTATGCCCGTCAATAGCGAGGCTCATTGCAGGATTGTCTTTCATAATCTGTATCACATCATTCAACCCTTTGTAAGAAGATGTTTGCAATTTTGCACTGCCGGTAATAAAGAGAATATTTTTAGCTGCGGTATTTACTTTTTTCTTTACCTCTTCAGTAATAACAGGGCATCCAAAATTATCTGCGAGGCCGGGAATGGTAACGCATTTATCATCTTCATCGCTTGTACCATCACCATCTGTATCCGGTACCGGGCAACCCTGGTAACGGGCTACTCCAAATACCGTAGGGCATTTGTCATCTTCATCAGTAATACCATCTTTGTCGGAGTCGGGAGTAGGACAACCCTGGTAACGGGCTAAACCAGGAACCGAAGGACATTTGTCTTCCTCATCATTAATACCATCTTTATCTGTATCGGGGATAGGGCATCCACCATACCTGACTACACCTTTTACTGTGGGGCATCTGTCATTAGGATCAACTATACCATCACCATCTGTATCAGCCGGAGGAAGTGTTGGTGGCTGTGGCGGCGCAATTACTGGTTTATCTTTTTTTTTAAAATAGATCCGGCAATGCCGATGCTATGCTGGAAAGAGTAATTGGCGGTTTCAGTAGTTACAGGCACACGATAAGTGGAAGAGATAATAAGATGTGCCTCATCAAAGAAATTAATTTTCATTCCAAGACCAAGCGGCAGAGTTGCCCCGTAATATGAACGATACTTATGTGCTGCTACACCGGCTATAATGTATGGTTGAATCCAATATTGTTCTGTTGTCATCTTCAGGTTTACCTGTGCACTGGCTTCCAGTAAAAAATTATCTGAAAAAGATCTGCCGGGCATGGGATAGCTTACAAATGATCCGCCGAGAGAACCAACAAAATCCACATGGTCTGCCAATCCTTTGAGATAACTGATTGACAGTCCGGGAGCCATTTGTTTCATCTTGGCAAACTTTTTATCAGCCAGCACCTGGCTTAATGATGTTGTACGTATTCTGTCAGGGGTAACAAAGTCGTTAAGAAAGAAACTAATTCCTATAGCTGGTTCCATCTTATACTCTCCCTTTTGGGCATGTACGGCGGGTATAAGCAGGTACAATGCAAAGATTGCTAATATTATCTTCTTCATAAAGAGATAGTTTGGTTTAAAACTGAACAAAAATAACAGGTATGTTCAATATCCTGAAATAAATTATTTACTTAATATTCACCACTTTGAAGGGGCTTATTGGATTGTAAAAGCCATCCCGGGTTCTACTTTAGCCCGTACACTTTACTTTGAAGCAAAATATTTTTCCCGCAAAAACTTGTCTTCGGCATACACATCATCGTAAAAAACAATATTCCCGTTCCGGCCTTCACATGTAATATAGCGGATATAAACGGGTATTTTATTACGCACCACAATACTCTTTTTCTTTTTCTGCTGAAGCCAGGTTTTTACTGAATCAATCCTGGTGTACCCGCCGCTGGTTTCATTCAGGCTATCATTTCGTAGTATATAGTTAGCCAATTTCTCCCATTCTTGCACCCTAACACAACCATGACTTAAAGAACGCATTGCATTAGCAAACAAATACCGCTGGTTAGTGTCATGCAGGTAAACAGAGTACTTATTACTGAAAACAAATTTCATAATGCCCAACGCATTCGCATCACCACTACCCTGCACAATCCGGTAAGGAATTCCTTTGCTATATTTTGACCAATCGACGGAATAAGGATCCACCTGGTTACCTTTCGAATCTACGAGGCTAAAGCCTTTGCGGGCCAAGTAGCCGGGATTTCGTTTTACAGCCGGCAAAATTTCTTTTGATACTATACTTGGCGGCGGCACCCATTGCGGATAAGTAATAAGTTCAGTGATATTGCTCGTCAATACCGGTGTTCTTGTTTTTGATTTACCGCAAATAACTTTGGATGTCAACTTTATTTCATTCTTATCTACTACTTCAAGAAAATTTGCTGATACATTTACCCAGATGTATTTTGAAGGCATTGTTTCCGGGAGCATTTTATATTTATCCATACTGATTGCAACACGGATAAATTTTTCCCGGTCATTTACGTTGAGCATCCTAACTGTACCTTCCCCTGCCCTGCCATCTACAGCAATTCCTTTTTTCTGTTGAAATTTTTTAATTGCTTCGGCCAGTTGTGTAGAGTCGGCAGACACACTATCGTATGCAATAAAACCTCCTTCGTATAATCTTTTTTGTAATGCCTTATTGAATTTCGCTATACCCTTTACCGGATAAGGAACAACAGTAAACTCTTTGTAATCTGCGCTGTCAAGAAATTTCTTTATGCCTGCTTTTAATAAATGATAACCCCAGTGGCTGGGCTCCAGCGATTGAACAACTTTGGCAATCCCGGATTCTTTCAACATAGTAAATTGTTGCCGATAAAAATCATCGCTTAGCACAGAATCTTTTCTCAGCGTAATGCTATCTTGCGGCAATCTGCCAAGTTTTATATCTTTTACTATTTGTACAAAAGCATCTGTAAGCATTAAGTCGGCTTGTGACCAGAGTGCAGCATCTTTCCTGTCACTTTTTGCAAAACTATCTGCAATAAATTTTTCCCTGATTGTTTTTAATTGGCTGAAATGATAATCTTCGGGAAATAGTCCAAACAGTTGTGAATACTCAATAAAATTAAATAACGAATCCCCTTCAGGCAGCCATTCCTCTTTTTTGCACCAAAATGGTTCGAACGATGTTTTTTCGTACAACAATTTTGCGATGCGTACCTGGCTAAGTGTTACTGTTGAATCGGCCAGTTGCCCGTTATTAGCAATTGCTTTTCCTGTCAACTCCTGAATAAGGTCTGTGGCTTTCCGTTGCAGCTCCTGCGGAGTTCTGGCAATATTGTCACCGTTTTTATTTTTGTCATTACAGGCCCCTAACACAAAAAGGCATAATGATATGCCAATAAAAGAAGGGTACTTCGGTCTGTATATACTCATAAAGGTGTAGTGGCGGGGCAGCATCTCCGGTTTTTGCACTAATTTACTTTCACATTTGTAAACGGATATGATTAACAAATTAAGCAATCGTTTCTACAATAAGCGGCAGGTGTTAATAATTTTTTCAACATTGTTGTTCCTATTTGTTAACGGTCAAAACAAAGGTTATACCCGTCCTTCATTGACAGATAAATGGGACGATTACAAGCAACAGGTGAAAAATGATTCTGCTAAAAAAATGGTAGAATTAAGAAGTATGATACCGGGAATAGTGTATGACCTCCGATATGCTACTGTAAATAATTTTATGCGGCGGCTAATGTACCCAGCCGGAACAAATACTACTTTTTTGAGATTGCCAGCAGTAAAAGCATTACAAAAAGTGCAACAGGAGCTAAATGAAAAAGGGCTTGGCTTAAAAATTTATGATGCTTATCGGCCTTATGGAGTTTCAGTAAAATTCTGGGAGCTGGTGAAAGATGAACGATATGTAGCCAACCCGTCAAGAGGGAGTAGTCACAACCGGGGTGTTGCGGTTGATCTGACCATAATAAAATTACAAACAGGTAAAGAGTTAAATATGGGAACTGGGTTTGATAATTTTACCGATACAGCTCATCACAACTTTACTCAATTATCAAAAGAGATATTGGAAAACCGGGAGCTATTAAAATCAACAATGGGGAAATATGGGTTTAATGCCTACTCCGACGAATGGTGGCATTACTCCATACCTAATTCTGGAAAATTTGAAATATTGGATATTGATTTCAAAAAATTAAAGAAAGAAATCACGGATTGACGGATTTTAATTGATCATTGGATTAATACAGTTGAAAATAGTTAAGTACCCGCTGACAGACAGGATTTATAATGCAATTATATCAACTACTGCATCTATATTTATTGGCCCATAAACATGCGGGAAAGTATCCTGTGTAGAAGGCGACCAATCAAAAACAAATTTGCTGGTAAGTTTATCAGTGTCAATCACCAGTTTTACTAAATTAGTTTGTCCGGAAAAATATCTTTCTAATACACCAGCCACCTGGTGGTCTTGTGAGCAATGAATAAAACCTTCAGCATCTAATGAAGGATGTTCGTAATAGCCTTTTTGCTTTGCAGTTTCCCAATCAGCGGCAGTCGTTACATGATAGATAATGGGCATTATAAAACTCTTTTTATTTTTTGCGCCAATGACATAAAATCTGCCAGCACTAATGCTGTTACTGCTTCTACAATAACTGAAGCCCTTAGTGCAACACACAAATCATGGCGACCCTTGATAGAAAAATCTTCCAGTTGTTGTGTATCCCAGTTCAAACTATTTTGTTCTTTAGGTGTGGAGGAAGTTGGTTTAATGGCCAATCGAAATACCAATTCGTTTCCATTGGTAATACCACCTACTACCCCACCGGCATGATTGGTTTTTGTTTTGCCATCCATGTTTTCAATAGCATCATTATGCTGGCTGCCAAACATTTTTGCAGCAGCAAAGCCGGTTCCAAATTCAACACCCCGCACTGCAGGTATGGCAAAAACAATATGAGCTAATGATGATTCGATGGAATCGAAATAGGGCTCTCCTAATCCACCAGGCAATCCGTTTACCCGACATTCTATAATACCCCCAACAGAGTCTTTAGCATCAATGGCTTTTTGTAAGCCCTTTTCTAAATCTTTATCTCCGCCAATTTCTATTACCTCGGCATGAATGCCGAGGCCAGTCATCAGCTTCTTTGCAATAGCACCAGCTGCTACAATACCCGTTGTTAGCCTTGCACTGAAGTGACCACCACCCCTGTAATCTTCATTGCCTCCAAACTTTTGATGAGCTACCCAATCTGCATGACCAGGCCGGGGAATACTTCTTTGCTTATTATAATCTTCGCTACGGGTATTTTTATTTTCAAATAAAATGGTGATGGGAAAGCCGGTTGTTTTTCCATTGAAGACACCGCTTTTAAAAATAGGATAATCTTCTTCCTGTCTTGGTGTAGTTCCTTTTTGTTTGCCTCCCTTTCTTCTTTCAAGGTCGGGCAATAAATCTGCAGGCGATAATGACAACCCGGCGGGACAACCATCAATAGTTATCCCAACACATTCACCATGTGATTCACCAAAAATGGAAAGGCGGAAAAGGCGACCAAATGAATTCATAATTTATAACCCAAAAGTTGAGTTGTGTTGTTGTGTTGAAATAACATTTTCAAATTTTTTTCTGCGAAGACCATTATATAATTTTCTGTCACTAGTCCATAAAACCGCATCCATAAAAAGTGATAAAGCCACAAATTGAAAATCTTTAAAATCTATATCTTTTTAAGTCGCCCAGCTTCCTTCATATAATTATCCGGAATTGCTGAAGCATCCATGAAGTCAATCTGAGCAAATACGCTGGTCTTAGCTAATTCGTAATTTACTTCTGATAAGCCTGACTCTTTCAGCAGTTTACTTTTGTGAAGCTGAAGCTCGGTAACAAGAAAGTCGGGTGCACAGTATTCTGCAAATGAGGGGATACTAAAAAAAACTTTTGCAACCTGCCCGTTCGCTTTAAGAATTGTACTAAAAACAATATTCGTATCTACTACAATAATCATAGATAGCGATTTGCCAATTTCTTCTCATTCCTGGAATTTCTGACTTCTTCTAATATTTTCTCCACCCCCTTCTGTGTAGCTTTAGAATGCTGTGTAGCTTTTTTATACCTTAAGTAATCAAACATTTTTTGAAGATCCTTGCTATACAATTTTTGGGGGATTCTAAATAAAAAATCCTTTTGAGCTGTACTATTCATATATGCCATTTCTCCAAATTTACAAAATAAAACCCGGAACAGAAACTGCTGCACCCAGCTTTTTCAAGTCTTCCCAAAAATCAGGATATGATTTTTTAACTGCCTGTGCTTCTTCAATCACCATTTCACTATCTGCCTTTAACCCGGCAATGGCACAAGCCATAGCAATACGATGGTCGTGATGTGAATGAACATCAGCGCCTTTTACAATGCCACCACCGTGAACAATCATGTCATCTCCTTCAATATCTATCGTTACACCCATTTTATCAAACTCATCCTGCAAGGTTAATGCCCTGTTACTTTCCTTGTGTGTCAAACGGCTCACTCCTTTAATAGTAGTTTTACCTTTGCAATAAGCGGCCAATGCAACCAACGGGGGAAATAAATCAGGGCAATCTGTTGCATCAAAATAAAAAGCATCCATTTCAACAGGATGCAGTTGAATTCCTTTTGCATCCATAGCAATACCGGCATTGGCAGCCATTAATGCATCAATGATAGCTCTGTCAGCCTGGGTAGAAGTTAAATCTAATCCTCTTACTGTAATAGGTCCGGCAATAGCACCGGCAACGAGGAGAAATGCGCCTCCACTCCAGTCGCCTTCAACCATATAGTTAATTGGTTTATAGGTTAATTTGGTATTGGGTGTTTCACTAAAATAGAATTCTTTATAATTTTTGTTCTCTGGCACTTTTAATCCAAACTGTTTCATCACATCCAATGTCAAATCAATGTAAGGCTTGCTCTTCAGATTATTTACCTTGATAGAAACATCTTTTGCATCTGCGGCCGCATAAGCCATCAGCAAGCCAGTAAGAAACTGGGAACTTAGTGAGCCATCCACTTCAATGTTTCTTGGTTGTAAGGGGCCCTGAATAACCAATGGCAGCTTACCGCTATTGCTTTCAATTTTTACACTCAGTTGTGGAAGAATCGTATCGAAGAAATCCATTGGCCTCTCTAATAAACTCCCTTCTCCATTAATAGTAATTTCCTTTTCACTCAATGCAATGATTGGAGCAAACATTCTGATGCCCAAGCCACTTTCACCGCAATTTATTTCGTTTGTTAGTGGACTTACACCATTGCTTTCTATTTCCAATTGGTCATTCCCCTTCGTAATAATAGCACCAAGGGCTTCAATTACTTTCAATGCTGCCTTATCATCGTTGCTATGACCCGGATTATTAATGGTACTCTTTCCTTTTGTTATAAAGGCAGCGGCCAAAGCTCTTTGCATAGAACTTTTGGAAGCTGGTGCCTGTATGTGTCCTGATAATTTTGATGGCTGTATTGTAACCTTCACTTAAAGTCCTCCTATAATTTTTTCTAATTGTTTCAATGAAATTGATTTCACCACTCCCTTCCCTATTCTTTCCAACAACACATAATTCATTTCCTTTCTTTCCCTTTTTTTATCCATCTTCAATACATCAAATACTTTTTGCTTGTTGAAAGAAGCATAGGTTGGAAGATTGTATTTTTCTAACACACTTACTACCTTTTCCGTCTGCTTAAATCCGGCTAACTGTTCTGAAATATGACAGGCATAAGTCATTCCGATTGAAATGGCTTGTCCATGTAATAATTCATACTGCGTTTCTAATGCATGACCAAGAGTATGGCCAAAATTCAATAACCTTCTCTCTCCTTTTTCAAACTCGTCTTTCTGCACCACTTTGGTTTTAATCAAAGCGTTTCTTTGTATTAACTCGTAGATTGTTTTCTGTCTCCCCCGGTAAGTTTTTAATGTATTGCTTTCTAACTCCGCAAACATAGCTGCATCTTTAATACAGGCATGTTTAATAATTTCTGCAAAACCATTTTCCCATTCTGCCTGCGGCAGCGTATTCAGGAATACCATATCATGCAGGATAAATGCAGGTTGACGAATTACTCCCACCATGTTTTTATATACCCCTACATCTATGCCATTCTTACCCCCAATTGATGCATCCACCAATCCTAATATAGAAGTCGGTACAAAGCCAAACTTTAGTCCCCGCATATAAACAGACGCTACATAACCTGTAATATCTGTAATAACTCCGCCGCCAACGCCTACCAAAGCTGTTTTACGGTCGGTTTCCATTTCAATCAGCTTTTCAATGACTTCGTCAACCGTTGCCTGCACTTTAAATTCTTCACCGGGTTTTAATACAATCGTATTCCACCCTTTGAAACGTTTGGTGTGGGCATTGAAAACATTTTCATCTGTTATTAATACCGTTGCTTTGGGGTCGGTTATCTTTTTCAGATGACTAATGCCTGAAGCAAAATGAATTTCAGTTGATGCCGCAGAAAATTTAAAAGTCCTCTTTTCCATTTTATTTTTTTCTCGCAAACCTGCCTGCCGACAGGCAGGGACGCAAAGTAAATACAACGCAAAGTCGCTAAGAGATAATTTCTCCTTAACTATCCATAATTTTTTTCTGATGATTGATACTTTCCATGTGTACCGCATCAAAATACTTGGTGATAAATTCTTTACTCAGCCCCAACTTATCGCCTTTTGCACAAGCTCTTTCAATTATTTCATTCCAACGACTTGTTTGCAGAATGGTAATATTATTTTCTCGTTTGTAAACACCTATTTGTTCTGCGGCTTTCATCCGTTGTCCCAATATCTGCATCAGTTCATCATCGAGATGATTAATCTGCTGACGCAATTTTTCCAATGCTGCATGATATTCTGCAGAACTAATATCTTCTTTTCTCCAGATAATAGTTTCCAGCATTTCTTTTAGTCGTTCCGGTGTTACCTGTTGCTTGGCATCACTCCAGGCTTTGTCCGGGTCTATATGACTTTCAATCATCAACCCATCATAATCAAGGTCAATTGCTTTTTGCATTACATCGAGCAAAATATCACGGCGACCACAAATATGTGACGGGTCATTAATGATGGGCATATCAGGATGCTTTAACTTCATCTCAATGGCCAGGTGCCACATCGGTGCATTGCGATACTCCGTATTGCCATACGAAGAAAACCCACGATGTATTAAACCAATTTGTTTAATACCGGCACGGGCAATTCTTTCCACAGCACCGGCCCACAATTCTAAATCAGGATTAATTGGGTTTTTTATCAGCACCGGCACATCCACACCTCTTAGTGCATCGGCTATCTCCTGCACACTAAATGGATTCACGGTTGTTCTGGCACCTATCCATAATACATCCACATCGAATGTGAGTGCATCCTGTACTTGTTTGCCTGTTGCTACTTCCACTGTTGTTGGCAAACCGGTTAGTTTTTTTGCTTGTTGCATCCAGGGCAACCCTTTGGCACCAACTCCTTCAAACATTCCGGGTTTGGTTCTTGGTTTCCAGATGCCAGCTCTTAGCATATCTACCTTGCCGGTAGCGGTTAACCGTTGTGCTGTTTCTAATACTTGTTCTTCTGTTTCCGCACTGCATGGGCCACTGATGATGAGGGGCCGTTTATTCCATGTTGATTGTACTGTTTCTTTTGTTGGTTGTTCTGTTGCTTGCATTTTACAAATTTAATTTGTTTATTCTTTTGACTTTATTAATCATTTAATAATTCTCCTGATCTTATTCGCATCCTCAATCAATCTCATCAAATATTCAGTATCGTCCTTCTCAATGCTTTCTTTAAATCTTGTTAGCTGAGCAATATGCTCTTTCAATACATCCAGCACATTCTCTTTATTCTGCATAAAAATCGGCACCCACATGGCAGGGTTGCTTTTTGCCAAACGAACAGTACTCTCAAACCCTGCCGAGGCTAATTCAAAGATTGCATTCTCTTCCTTTTCTTTTTGCAAAACTGTATTAGCCAATGCAAAAGAGGTAATATGAGAAATATGACTTACATAAGCTGCATGTAGGTCATGTGCTTTAGCTTCCATTTCCAGTAAGTGCATTCCAATTTTCTTATACATTTCTTTCACCCATTCCAACGCATCTGCATCACTGTCTTCCGCATTACAAATAATTACCGCTTTATTTTCAAAAGCACCCCGCACTGCTGCTTGGGGGCCACTATATTCTGTTCCCCACATAGGGTGAGTAGCTACATATCGTCCTCTTTTGGGGTGATTTTTTATAGCATCAATTGCCTGGCTTTTTGTAGAACCCAGGTCAATCACAATCTGATTGTCAATTTTATCCATGATAGATGGCAATACCGTTACCAATTTATCTACCGGTATTGCCAGTATAATAACATCTGATGCAGCAATGGCATCATCAAGGTTCATTACTTCATCCACCAGTTCCAACTCGGTTGCCTGCTTTGCATGGTCAGCATTGGCATCCACACCAATTAGTTTTGATGACAATTTCTTTTCATGCAACTGAATGGCGAGTGAGCCACCGATTAAACCAACTCCAACTATTGCTATTCGTTTACGTTCCATACTTTTTTAATTTTGAGCTAAGAGATTAAAGGAGGAAAAAAAGGTAAGGAGGTTAGTTTCTCTTTTTCTCATTTTTCTCTTTTATCCTCTTAGCCTAATTATTTCTATCGCTTCTTCAAATTTTTCTTCTGTACTACACAAGCTAACTCTTATATACCTGTCCCCAGCATTGCCAAATATTCCACCTGGTGTTATAAACACATTTGATTTGTATAGTACTTCATCGCTTAATACATAGCCATCTTTATAAGATGCCGGTATGCTGGCCCACACAAACATACCCACCTGTTCTCTCGAAAATTTACAATGAAGCAATTCCAGCAATTCAAACACTTTTTCCCGTCTTGCCCTATAAATAGTATTTACTTCATCATGCCATTCTTTACCAAGTCCCAACGCCTTTGCTGCCGCCAATTGAGCTGGCAAAAACATACCACTATCCATATTGCTTTTAAAACGCAGCACTTCTTCTATTCTTTCTTTTGCGCCGCAAAGCATTCCTACTCTCCAGCCTGCCATATTATGACTTTTGCTTAATGAGTTTAGCTCTATCACACAATCTTTAGCCCCTTTTATGGACAATAAACTTGCCGGTTCTTCATTCAGAATAAAAGAATACGGATTGTCATGTACAATAAGAATATTATGTTTTTTTCCAAATGCTACCAATTTTTCAAACAATTCCTTTGTTGACAATTGCCCTGTTGGCATCTGCGGATAATTCACAAACATCAGCTTCACCTTCTTCAATTTTCTTTTTGACAGCTTATCAAAATCAGGGTGATAATTATTTTTTTCTCTTAATTTATATTCTATACATTTTCCACCTGCCAGCTTCACGGCACTTCTGTACGTTGGATAACCGGGATTCGGTACCAGCACTTCATCTCCTTTATCAAGATAAGTCATGCAGATATGCATGATACCTTCTTTGCTTCCTATCAATGGTAATACTTCTGAATCAGGATCCAATTCAACCCGGTACCATTTTCTATACCACTCACAAACTGCTTTACGTAATACTGCCGAACCTTTGTAGGATTGATAGGCATGCGTAGTTGATTTGGCACTTTCTTCCTGCAATGTTTTTATTACATCCGGGTGTGGCGGCATATCAGGACTGCCAATGCCGAGATTGATAATGTTCTTACCGGCTTTATTCAATTCTTCTATTTCTCGCAGTTTTTGAGAGAAATAATATTCACCAATACCTTTTAATCGTTTTGCTACTTCCATAATCCTCTTTTATAAACTCCGTAAATTTTTATTGCCGCTGTCAGTGGCTCAATTGTTTCAATTACCTGATTGAACTGTTCCACTGTATCAAATTCCATATCCGCATGAAAACTATATTTAAACTCACTCCCCGGAATCGGAAAACTTTGCAGCTTGCTCAGGTTAATACCCCTTTCTGAAATTTTTGTCAGCACTTTTGCCAGGCTTCCTCTTGAATGGTCCGTATGAAAATTAACGGATGCTTTATTTGCATCTTCTACGGGCTTTGCAACATCTTCCCGTTGCAAAACAAGAAACCTTGTATAATTATTTTTCATGGTGTGGATATTGGGAGCAATCATATCCAAATTATATAATTCTGAAGCCAGTTTACTGGCAATTGCTGCCACATGTTTACTCCTATGCTGATGAATATATTTTGCACTCAGTGCCGTATCGTCTGTTTCTACCAATTTCCATTTGTACTTATCTAAAAAATCGTAGCACTGCTGCAACGCCATCGTATGTGAATGTACTTCCCGGATGTCTTCCAGTTTTACCCCAGGGTTTACCAAAAGGTTTTGCCGTATCTGCAGATAAATTTCTCCGATAATTTTTAAATTACTTTTTTGCAGCAGATTGTAATTAGGCAAAATACTTCCTGCAATAGAATTTTCTATAGCCATAATGCCACCATCACTTTCTTTCTTATTACCAGCAATCTTTATTACTTCTTTAAAAGTGTTGCAGGTAATCACTTCAACAGTTTTGCCGAAAAATAATTGTGCCGCCACCTGGTGAAAGCTGCCTTCATAACCTTGTATAGTAACTCTATGCCCCCTCCGCCCCCTAAAGGGGGAACTTGCATCAGCACCAACCTCGCTTATCAAATTATCTTTACTGCTTGCCATACTTATTTCTATTCGATGTTTGATAACATTTGCCAAACTTTCCGCCAACTGGCGGATTGGGGGCAAACAAAAATCCCGGCCAGTTTGGCCGGGATTCTTTATGTTGATTTTTAGTTGTTCTTAGTTTGTTTTCAACAAAAGCATTCCCGGCCTCTTTGTAAAAAAGAAGTAATAAAAATAGAAACCAAAATATGTCTTTGTTGCTATCATTGTAAAACAAATATAACCTTCTTGTTCAGTAAATCAAATCTTTCTAAATATTATTTTCCTCTGCTACCACCACTTTCTGCATCATTCATCCTTATTTTCCTTCCCCGATAATTTTTGCCATCAATTGCTTTTATCATTTTTTTGCCAGCGGATGGTTCAATTTCAATCCAGCTCGTCATTTCTTTCATGTCTATTCGTCCCAGTACTTCTTTCTTTAAATCACTCATATCTAAAATAAACTGGAGAAAACTTGCTTTATAAAAACCATCTTTCGTTCCCAAGTTTACAAACAGCCGTTGGTAAGTACCCCCGCCACTAAAACTTCTGCCTTTTGTATCCTTATCCCGGTCTCTTGATGCGGGCCTTTCACTTCTATCACCCCTTCTATCAGATCTTCTGTCATCGCTGCGCATATTAAGGTCAGCCGCATTTTCATAATACTTCAGAAAGCGGTCAAACTCCAGGGCAGCGACTCTTTGCATAATTTCTTCCTTGTCTATTTCACCAAATTTTTCCCGGAGGGTAGGCAGGTATGTTTCGTATTGTCCATGACTAATGTCTGCACTCAGCATTTTATCAATGAAGTGAAAAAATTGTTTTCGGCAAACATCTTTTCCAGTTGGAATGTCCATTTTGTGAACTTTCCCTTTCAATATTCCTTCTATCTGGCGCAGGCGGTAAGTTTCCTTGGGTGTAACGATGGATACAGAGATACCACTATTTCCTGCCCGACCAGTACGACCACTTCTGTGTGTGTAAACCTCCACATCATCAGGCAATTCATAATTAATAACATGGGTAATGCCTGTCACATCAATACCCCTTGCGGCCACATCAGTAGCAATCAACAACTGAATACTTCTATCACGGAACAATCCCATCACTTTATCCCGTTGCTGCTGGGTAAGGTCGCCATGTATTGCATCAATATCATATCCTTCTCTTGTCAACCGTTCAGCTATATCCTGGGTATCTGCTTTGGTACGGGCAAATACAATTCCATAGATACCGGGGTTGAAATCAATGATACGTTTCAACACTTCGTACCTGTTATGATGTTGTGTTGCATAATACTGATGGTCAATATTAGCGGCCCCGGCATTTGTTTTCCCGATTGTAATTTCAAAAGGTGTGGTCATATACCTTTTGCTTACCTGCCGTATTTCTGCGGGCATCGTGGCACTAAAGAGCCAGGTGCTTTGCCTGTTTGGAGTGTTCTTTAAAATAAATTCAATGTCTTCTTTAAAACCCATGTTCAGCATTTCATCTGCTTCATCTAATACTACGTAATGGATTTTTTCCAGGTTGATAGCTTTTCTTTCTATCAAATCAATAAGCCGGCCCGGAGTGGCCACTACAATATGGGTTCCTTTTCTTAAATCCCTTATTTGCATACTGATTGAAGTGCCACCATACACAGCCGTAACGGATGTATGAGCTTTCTTATTTTTAAATTTTTCCAGGTCACTTGTTATTTGCAAACAAAGTTCCCGGGTGGGGCAAACAATTAATGCCTGCGGAAATTTATCTTCTTTATTTATTAGTTGTAAAAGTGGCAACCCAAAGGCGGCTGTTTTTCCGGTACCTGTTTGGGCAAGTCCGATAAAATCTTTGGTGCCTTGTAATAAAACGGGAATTGCTTTTTCCTGGATTGGTGTTGGTACTGTAAAACCTAAAACTTTAATAGAATTTAGGAGGCCTTCTTCAATGCCTAACGATTCAAATGTAATCACTGGTAAAAAATTTAATAAAGGGGCAAAGGTAGCTTTAAATAAGGGGAAAGGCGAATGTATTTTGATTGCGAAAAGTGTATAAAACAAGAAAGCCCTCCCTTGCGGGAAGGCCTCTAACGATTGCTTGCCATTGAAAGCTTTACAATTACATTTTAGACTTTGTAGTATCAGTCTCAGTAGTCTTTTTGATAGTAGTATCACCCGGCTCTTTAACGGTAGTATCAGTGTTAGTAACAGTAGTTACAGTGTCAGAACTGTTTACAACTTTAGTTGTAGTATCAGTACCTTCTTTCTTTTCAGCGTTGTTGTTACAAGCTACTGCAAAAGAAGCGATAGCGATGATTGCTAAGAATTTTTTCATTTTTCGATTTTTTATTATTTGTTGAAATATTTCGCTGTTTATACCAAAAACAGAAAAAGGTAACCCGTCTTTTTATAATTTTTTTTAGATAGCTCAGGCCCGGCCATAGATTATAATATATTTTTTGCTGTCGGGTAGGGTTACTATTTTTAAAATTCTGTATTAAATAACGGAATGTGAAACCTCAGACTGACGAAAGAGCATTATTGGAAGGATTAGCAACCAGCGACAAGAAAGCCGTTGAAACCATATACCAGGAGAACTATAATATGGTTCAAAGCCTGATAATCAACAACAACGGCTCAGCAGATGATGCCAAGGACATATTTCAGGAAGCGATGATAGTTCTTTATGAAAAGGTAAGATTGGGAACTTTTGAACTAAACTGTCAGATAAAAACGTTTGTCTATTCAGTTTCCCGGAGGTTATGGCTAAAACGGCTGCAACAGCAAAACAGATTCGCAGACCCTGGGGACAGTATGGAAAATGTGGTGGCGGTAGAGGAGGACTTGGAGGAACATGAGCAGCGGAATGCAGAATATGAAATGATGGAGAAAGCTATAAGCAACCTTGGGGAGCCCTGCAAGAGTCTGTTAGAAGCTTATTATTTGCAAAAACAGAATATGCAGGTAATAGCGGCCAATTTTGGTTATACCAACGCAGACAATGCAAAAAACCAGAAGTACAAGTGCCTGATGCGATTGAAAAAAATATTTTTTGCTCATTATAAAAATGGGAATGGTGATGGATGATATTAAAATTTTAGATGCTGTTGAACGTTACATCCGGGGCGAAATGAAACCCGATGAGAGATTGCAATTTGAAAATCTTCGCAAAACAAATGCAGAGGTAGATCAGTTGGTGGTGGAGCATACGTTGTTTTTACAACAGATGAACCATTTTGGAGAACGTAAGAATTTCAAATCTTCATTGAATGAAGTACATACTGATTTGACCGAACAGGGCAAGATAGATTCTATGAAACTTAAAGGCCGGTCGAAAGTTGTTTATCTCTGGAAAAGGTATAAAAGAGTAGCCGCTATTGCTGCATCTATTGCAGGCATCACAACAATTGCTATCAGTGCACTTGTATGGGCATTTTCTCCCCGTGCAAACGACAATGTGCAGGAAATGAGCCGCCAACTCGAAGTAATGAAAAAAGTACAGCGGGACCAGAATGCAGTGGTGAATGATATTAAAAACCAGATCAACACAGATAAAAAGGCAGAAAAAAAATCCATACAGTTTAAATCAGGTGGTACAGGATTTTTGTTAGACGGTAAGGGGTATCTCGTTACTAATGCCCACATCATCCGCAATTCAAAAAACATTGTTGTAATTAATAACAAAGGAGAAGAGTTTTATGCAATAGTTCTCAAAACAGATAATGCAAAAGACATCGCCATTCTTAAAATTGAAGACAAGAGTTTTAAATCAATTGCATCACTTCCCTATGGCATCAGCAAAACGGTGAGTGATGTGGCAGAACCTATTTATACACTCGGATACCCAAGGAACGACATTGTTTATAGTGAAGGATACCTGAGTGCCAGGACTGGCTTTAACGGTGATACACTCAGTTGCCAGTTGGGGATTGCAGCTAACCGTGGTAATAGTGGCGGCCCGGTATTTAATCATAATGGTGAAGTAATTGGTATATTAAGTACAAAGGAAACCGAATCAGAAGGTGTTGCATTTGCCATCCAGTCAAAATACATTTTCGATGCTATTGACCAGTTGAAAAAAGATACGGCTTATCAATCTTTGAAACTATCCTCAAAATCATCTGTTCGTGGAATGAACAAGCAACAACAGGTGCAGAAAATACAGGATTATGTATTTATGGTAAAAGGTGACTAATTCTTCAATAAGCTAATAAAATATTTCCCTATAAAAGCGTAGCCATTCAGATTGAACCTGGATGGCCTTTTTATTTTCGGTTGTTGTTTTAAGCCCAGAGGCTATCAGGATATTCTCCGTTTGCAAAAAGTTGTTGCAGGCTTTGCTGTACAAAAGGCGCATCTTCTTTGTACGTTACACCAAACCATAAGGAAGTAGTGGGAATTACTTCTACTTTTCCTCCTTCCTTAATAAACTGGTCGGCGACAATTGGAATAAAGAACTCTGATTTCAATTCTTTTCCATGATTTACCAAAAAACTACAAAACAGATTTTGAGTATAAGAAAAGAAAGAAGTATCGAAGCACCAGAAGTTCATTGAAACGGTTGTTTTTACCGAAAGCTCTTTTGGCTCAAGCCCATCTTCACAAATTATGGTATCGTCTTTCCTGGCTATATTAATCCGCTCCGTAATAGTGGCGAGGTTGCCATCATTATCTAATCCGCAAACACCGCGGTTTACTGTTCCATGATCAGATAATGTTCTTACCAGGTCGTATCCGATAATCGCATAGTTTTTTTCTGAGCAACCAACATTCAGAAATGCAGCCGCATTTTCAAACGCATTATGACCATAAAAATCATCGGCATTAATTACTGCAAAAGGTTCCTTCACGGCTTCCTGTGCACAAAGCACCGCATGAGCTGTTCCCCAGGGTTTAGTTCTTTCTGCCGGGATATTAAATTCATCTGTGAAATAATTCAGCTCCTGGTAAACATATGTTGTTTCAATCCTGCCCTTCAATTTGGGTTCAAAGATTGCTTTAAAATTATCAGCAAATTCTTTGCGGATAATAAATACGACTTTACCAAACCCGGCACGGATGGCATCAAAGATGGAATAGTCCATTATAGTTTCTCCGGCGGGGCCAAATCCCTCTACCTGTTTCATACTTCCGTACCGGGATGCCATGCCCGCTGCTAATATTACTAATGTAGGTTTCATTATTTTGTTTTATAAACTGCGGACGAAATTAAAGTAAATTCGCCAAGCCTTTTTGGCAATTTTATAATGCAAGATATTGATACAGATAAAATAAGTACAGACATATTATCTCTTCCATTACTTATTGAAAAAAATGTGGAAGCTGATGTGCTTCGATTGGATAAAATTCATCCGCTTATTTCCGGCAATAAATGGTTTAAGCTTTGCTATTATTTAGAAGAAGCAAAAGCAGAAAAGAAAACAATTGTAACTTATGGAGGAGCTTGGTCTAATCATATCCTGGCAACAGCCACAGCTTGTAAAATAAATAAGCTTCGCTGTATCGGTATCATCCGTGGCGAGGAGGCAACCAATGTCTCTCCTACCCTAATCAAGGCAAAAGAACTTGAGATGGAATTAATTTTCATCAGCCGTGCAGAATATGGACAGAGAAAAATCCCTGAAGGGCTTGATAAAGGCGAATACTATTTTATTCCCGAAGGCGGTTATGGATTAAAAGGTGCTGCTGGTGCAGCCACTATTCTTGATCATTGTAAAAAAGAAGATTATACTCATATCTCTTGTGCCGCAGGTACTGGTACTATGACTGCCGGATTAATTATAGCAGCACAGCTTGCTTGCAAGATTACAGCCATCAGTGTGCTGAAGAATAATTTTGAACTTGAAGAAAATATACAACTGCTTTGCGGGAACGAAGAGAAATCGTTTCAAATCATCCATGATTATCATTTTGGTGGTTATGCCAAATACAAACCAGGATTGATTGATTTCATGAATGAATTTTACCGGCAGACCGCTATTCCGTCTGATTTTGTCTATACAGGCAAATTATTTTTTGCCATCAATGACCTGATCCGCAATAATTTTTTCCCGGCAGGAAGCAAATTATTGATAATTCACAGCGGAGGTTTGCAGGGCAATGCCTCATTAAGTAATGGAACGTTAATATTTTAGTTTTTAGAGCCTGCCGCCTTATCTTTGTTATCACTGCAAGCATGAAACCCTGTCTGCCGACAGGCAAGCAATCCTAACTTCGTTCTGATAATATGAAAAGACTGACCTTACTCCTTATATTGTTCTCCCTAACTATTTGCAACTTGCTGCATGCACAGGATACGCTGCCAAAATTTTCGCTGAAAGATGTTGGTAATGGCCGCATCGTTATCGGATGGACAAATAATTTTACCAATGTAAAGCAGATAAGTATTCAGCGTTCTTTCGACAGCCTTACAGGCTACAAAACAATTCTGACCGTTCCTGATCCCACACCTCAGCAAAATGGTTATGTGGATTCAAAAGCGATTAACGACCACATGTTTTATCGTATTTACATTATGCTGGATAAGGGCATTTTTCTTTTTAGCGATGCCAAACAACCCGTCGTGGATCTTTTATTCAGGACAAATTTTCCAACTGGTACCGGGAACCTTACTGAGATTGACCCGGGAAATAGCCCTTACATAAGCAACAAACCATACATGGCTGGTTTCATCCCTTCTTTATATGTATTTACTCACCGTGATGGTTATGTAAAAGTCAGTCTTCCGAATGATGAAAAGCCCAAAAAATATTCAATTAAATTCTTTGCAGAAGACGAAACATTCCTCTTTGAACTAAAAGAAGTGAAAGAAAGAAATTTCAAACTTGATAAAACGAATTTCTACCATGCAGGCTGGTTCAGGTTTGAATTATACGAAGACGGTAAGCTAATAGAGAAACATAAATTTTATCTGGAAAAAGACTTTTAGCAAAGTTCTGCAGCAAATACCTTTTCAAAATTCTTCTTCATCTTATCTTTTACTTCGTTCATACTGGCTTTATAATCCAATTCTTTTTCCAGCGAAGTAACCTGTTTGTTTACGATACCACAGGGAATGATATGATTGAAGTAAGACAGGTCTGTATTTACATTAAATGCAAAGCCATGCATAGTGATCCAGCGGCTACAGCGAACACCAATGGCGCAAATTTTTCTTTCTCTGCCGGGCACACCCGGTTCTATCCACACACCAGTTTCCCCGGTTGAACGGTCTCCTTTAATACCATATTCTGCCATTGTAAGAATCACTACTTCTTCCAGGTTCCGGAGATACCGTCCTATATCAGTATAAAATTTCTCTAAATCAAGAATCGGATACCCGACAAGCTGGTCCGGACCATGAAAAGTAATATCGCCACCCCGGTTTGTATTGAAGAATTGAATATTTTTTTCTTTCAATCCATCATCATCCAGCAATACATTTTCTTTATTACCGCTTTTTCCCAATGTATAAACAGGTGGATGTTCTACGAACAATAGATAGTGGGCAGTGGGTAGTGGGCAATCGGAAATGTTTGTCGCCAGTGAGGTGGGGTGCCCAATGCTGACTGAAGATTGCCGACTTCTTACTAACGATTTCCTCATCACATTTTCCTGCAACAATTTCTCCTGGTACTCCCAGGCAGCCCGGTACTCCATCACCCCAAGGTCTTTGAATATAACTTCCTGTTTTTCCATAAACGAAATACAAATCTACCAACAAAACTCCATCCTTTACCTT
>JBKJIX010000053.1:0-38461 GCA_046598205.1 Chitinophagaceae bacterium | reverse complement strand
GAAACTACAATCGTAAAGACTACTTAGCTGCATTGGCTTTTAGATAGGCAGTTACATGAACGGCTTGTTCGTCGGTTAATTTTGCTCTTGGAATCATGTAAGATAAAATGCCCTCCCGATATTGTATAGTGTACTGTTCAGTTTTTGGCAGGTATGACAATTACCACAGCGGTTGGTAAAGACTGTTTTGCCCGTTGCAATATCTGGTTTTACATCAACAGTTTTTTGCAGGAGGCGGAATTTCCTTTTTCCTTTCTGTAATGGTGGAAGTGCTTTTTTTGTTACAACCCATTACTATTGCAGTAGTTAGGATAATTGTAAAGACTATTTTTCGGATAAAAAATACTTTGTACCACTAATTTTAAGGTGAATTTTCTAGTACTCTCTATAGATTGAAAAGAACCTTTCTGTTTATCCCAGTTCAAAAAATAGATTTATATTTAGAAGTCAATTTTCCACATACTCTAAATAAAACAATTTTATGAAGAAATCACTTGCATTGCTTGCCGGAGGTTTTATGCTTATCGTTGGATGTAATAAATCTTCCACTCCTAATGATGATTCAGTTAACGATGAGAAAGAAATAACTGCTACCCAGCGCAAATGTGCTGCTGATGAAGTATTACAGGAAAATCTGAAAACCGATCCTTCGTTGAGACAACGTATGAATGACATCGAAGAATTTACAAAAAGAGCCATTGCTAATCCACAACAATATCGCTTAGTGAACGGGAAAATAGAAATTCCTGTTGTTGTAAACGTTTTGTATAAAACAACTTCTCAGAACATTTCCCTGGCACAGATACAGTCTCAAATAACAGTTCTTAATGCTGACTTTAAGGGTACTAATGCAGATTACAATGCCAGCAACCCTTATAATGCCGTGAAAGCCGGGGATGTTGAAGTAACTTTTGTTATTGACAATACCACTGCCGACATTGTCAGAAAAAAAACAAATAAAACAAGCTGGCAATTAAATGACGGGATGAAAAAAAGTAGCCAGGGCGGAATTGACCCAACAAGTCCAACTACAAAATTGAATATCTGGGTTTGTAATTTAGCAAGCGGCTATTTAGGCTATGCCCAATTCCCGGGCGGGCCTGCTGGCACTGATGGCGTAGTAATAGATGATAACGCTATGGGAACTACAGGAACTGCAGCTGCTCCTTTTGATAAAGGAAGAACTGCTACCCATGAAGTTGGCCACTGGATGAATTTGCGTCATATATGGGGCGATGCTACTTGTGGCACCGACCAGGTAGGTGATACCCCTACTCACAATACAGCTAACTATGGCTGCCCCGGCACAGGCCACAGAAGCACCTGCTCCGGCACCCCTTTAGAAATGACGATGAACTATATGGATTATACTGATGATGCTTGCATGTATATGTTCAGTGCCCTGCAAAAAG
The DNA here is from genome assembly GCA_046598205.1 of Chitinophagaceae bacterium. Lineage (GTDB taxonomy): Bacteria > Bacteroidota > Bacteroidia > Chitinophagales > Chitinophagaceae > JJ008. The sequence continues at coordinate 37,049 of JBKJIX010000053.1, read as the reverse complement.
CAAGAATGCAAGCTGTGTTTGCAACGGGAGGTCCAAGAAACAGTTTTGCACAGTAATAAGAGTTTTTTAAAATGAGGAAAGTCCTGGTTAATTAAATAACCGGGACTTTTTATTTATTGCAAGATTAATAACCTTGTCAGTTTAAAATTTTTCCGCCGAAATAAGAATGAATAGCTTCTGGCAATGCTATTCCATTAGCTGATTGATTATTTTCCAGTAAACAGGCAATAATTCTTGGCAATGCCAGCGAACTTCCGTTTAAGGTGTGTACTAATTGAGATTTCCCGTTTTCGTCTTTAAACCGAATCTTCATCCTGTTGCTCTGAAAGGTTTCAAAATTGCTGACAGAACTTACTTCCAGCCAGCGTTCCTGTGCAGCACTATATACTTCAAAATCATACGTAAGGGCAGAAGCAAAACTCATATCTCCACCACACAATCTCAGTATACGATAAGGAAGCTCTAAACTATTTAATAATTTCTCTACATGACTTACCATTTCATCCAGTACTTCATAACTTTTATCAGGATGAACAATCTGAACAATTTCCACTTTTTCAAACTGGTGTACCCTGTTAAGGCCACGAACATCTTTACCAAAACTTCCGGCTTCTCTTCTGAAACAGGGAGAGTAAGCTGTCATCTTTATCGGAAGATTTTCTTCCTTCACAATTTCATCCCGATAGATATTTGTTACCGGTACTTCTGATGTAGGTATCATATAAAATTTATCTTCCGGCATGTGGTACATCTGCCCTTCTTTATCCGGCAACTGGCCGGTACCATACGCCGATGCTTCATTTACCATAAAAGGCGGATGATATTCTGTGTATCCTGCAGCAGTATTATAATCCAGAAAATATTGAATCAATGACCGTTGCAATTTTGCTCCTTTACCTTTGAATAAAGCAAAACCGCTACCAGTAATTTTTGCACCGGTTTCAAAATCCACAATATCATATTGTTTTATTAAATCCCAATGCGGAACAGCTCCTGTTACTAATTCTGGTTTTATACCCCCTTCTCTTACTACTACATTATCAGCCGGTGTTTTACCTGCAGGCACTTGTGCAGACGGCAGGTTGGGCAGTTTTACTAATTCATCCTGCAATTGTTTTTCAACTATGGTTAATCTTTCTGAGATGGGTTGTAAAGTAGCTTTCAATGTTGCTACATCTTGCTTCTTTGCTTCGGCTTCTTCCTTTTGGCCTTTCGCCATCAATCCGCCTATTTCTTTGGAAGTGCTGTTTACCTTTGCCTGGTTATTATCAAACTCCTGTTGAAGTTTTTTTCTTTCGTCATCTAAAGCGATAATCGTATCTACTAATTGAGGTTCTGCAAAATGTTTTACCGCCAGTCTATCCTTTACGGCCTGTGGATTTTGCCTTAATACCTGTAACTGCAACATTGTAAATAAATTTTTGCGAAGTTAAGTGTATATAGAAAATACTATGTCTTCAAAAAATCCTCAGCCGTCATTACAGGAATAGCTGATAGTTTATAATCCCGGAGGTTGCGGGTCAAAATAATCGGGATATTGTTTTGGATAGCAGTGAAATATTGAATTGCATCTTCAAAATCGTTAAATACAGATTGCAATGCCAAATCAATTATTTTTTCATCCACTGATAAAATATTTACTAAAATCCGAAAATTGTTCAGGTTACGTTTTAACACCGCTACACTATTCTCCTTTCGCAGTACATAATTGATATTGGAAAAGGTAAGTGAAGAAACATATAGTTTCACCTGCCCTTTATCTGCCAGTGTAAAAAGTCTGGAAGCGGCTTCGTAGAATGGTTGCCTGGCCGTTAATAAATCAAGCGAAATATCCGTATCAGCAAAAACTTTTTGCATTTAGCTATACTTCTTTTTTAAAAAACTGGCATACCCCTTTTTGTAATCGCTGGCTGCTTTGGGACTAATGACTCCCGAAAGGCTTCTTACTAATGGCGAAATTTCATCCTCTGTGTCGCCGGCTGTTAATTTGGCTAATTGATTCTCTACTAACTTAGACAGACTGGTTTTCCTTTTACGGGCATACTTTTTTGCCTTTTCTGTAACAGCTTTGCTGATAGACAGGGTGAGTTTACTATTCATTATTGTACGTATGAATTATTTAAAAACATACGTAAATATAATATTTTTTATACTAAAAAACAAATTGGCAGTTACCTTTGGATAATGATAGCGAATGACGACTTACAACAACGCTGGTGGAACCTGGAAGCCAAATTGGTAGAACGGTTTGGCAAAAAGCCGGATGTAGAAACGGTGCTATTCCTGATTGGCGTACAGGAATTTGGTGATATTAAAGACAAATTTACCAAAGAACAAAAGCAGGATCTGATGCACATTGCCGTGTGCAATTTACTTTCCCCCAGTGGCTATTATGAATTGGAAAGTGTGGACCCGGACGGCTGGCCGCATTTCAAACAGTTGAAACCGATGCCTGACATGAATGCCATTGAACAGGAAAATTTTTTAAAAGACCACATCTTACTTTATTTTGACAATCATAACCTAAACGATTAAAAAAATTCGATGAAAAAAATATCGGTGTTACTTACCTTTTTCTTTTTTACTGTTGCTGCCTTTGCACAGAAGGACTCTACCGTTACTAAAAAAGATAGAAAAAGAGATGTACTGCTACAAACAAGTATGGGAGATATGACTATCCGGTTATCTGATTCTACTCCACTGCACCGGGATAATTTTTTGAAATTAGTGAAAGTGAAATTTTATGACAGCATTCTGTTTCACCGGGTAATAAAAGACTTTATGATACAGGGCGGCGACCCGGATAGTAAGAATGCACAAGCCGGAGTACAATTAGGTGGTGGCGGACCGGGCTATACTGTTCCGGCTGAATTCAGAACAACTTTATTTCATAAAAAAGGAGTGATAGCAGCGGCGAGAACTAACAATCCGGAAAAAGCAAGCAGCGGCAGCCAGTTTTATATTGCACAAGGAAAAGTTTATACAGATGCAGAACTTGATGCATTAGAAACGGGGAGAGTTGGGAAAAAAATACCTGCCCTGTATAGAGAGGCTTACAAAACAGTTGGCGGCATTCCTCATCTTGACCAGGGCTACACGGTGTACGGCGAAGTAGTAAAAGGGTTAGAAGTAATTGATAAAATTGCTGCTGTAGAAACCAAAAAGGGAGGCGGTGACAGGCCACTGACCGATGTTAGAATTCTTAAAATGAAACTAATAAAACGAAAAAAGAAATTAAATAAATAACAAAGAAGCCCCGCCGTAAATCATCAGCGGGGCTTTATTTATTTAATCGAATTATTGTTGTCCTGTACCACCTTGTTGTCCTCCTCCCTCAGCTCTTTTCTTTTCATCTTCAATAGCCGACTTACGCTGACGGGATGCTTTTACCTGGCTGTTACCAAAGCGATAAGTGAAATTTAATTTGAACTGAGGCATTTCACCCTGTCCGTTAAAAAAGCTGGAAACACCTGCAAAGTCTGAAGTACCACTCCACTTCATGGTCTGGAAAATATCACTGACAGCCATTCTTAAATTAGCCTTACCTTTTAATAATACTTTTTGTAATCCTACATCAACACTTCCCATTGCATTTGTTCGAAAAAATCCCTGCCATACAGAAGGCGAAATATATAACCCGGTTAATTCTCCTTTCCAACCTTTACCAAAGTCAATACTATTTTGCATGAAATAGGTAACAGAAAAAACTTTCTGGTCCACTATTCTATCACCGCCACCAAAATCTGCTTTATAATGCGAATAGTTGGAATTTAAGGCGGCAAAGAAGCTATACCATTTATACTGGAAAGGATAACTGATACTTAGGGCTGCCACCTTTTGTGTGGCCAGGTTCTTTTTAATTAAAAAGCCTTTTGTTTTATCAATAGTATCCGGTATCTGTGCAAAAATATCATTTACATGACTGAACGTAAGCTTGGTTGTTAGCCTGTATTTATAAATATGGGTAATATCAACACTGTTGGTGTATTGAGGCCTTAATTGGGTATTACCTTTCATAAAAGTGTATTCATTCAGCTTAAATTCAAATGGATTCAAATCCTGGTATGCCGGACGGTCAATACGCCGACTATACGAGAAGGTCCATTGCTTCATCGGGTTCTTATTGAAAGTGATGGCCGCACTGGGGAACAGGTCTGTATATTTTCTTTTGAAAGTAGAATCAAATGGAACAAGTACATTACCGGCTTGTCTAAAACCCGTAGATGTTCCTGTTATATTAGTATTTTCAGCCCTTATACCAAATTGAAACATGATTCCTTTTTTCAATTGCTTGTTATAATTCACATACAGCGCATTAATATTTTCTTTGTAGTCAAACCGGTTACTTTTTAAAGTGTCCAGCACTTTTCTGTTTGTAAAAATATCATACCGCTGAAAATCATTGTCTGTATTGACAATTCCAACTTTTCCGCCAATGCCTAGCCGGCCTCCTTTAAAATTTTGTTCGTAATCGGATTTAATTGAAACAAGGTCAATATCTGTTGGTGCAATCATAGTGTAAATAGCACGGCTTATTTCTGTTGTTCCGTTTGGCTGAAAATAGAAATTAGGCTGATATTGATCAGAATTAATTTTGAATTTACCATAATCAGCATCTATATTCAGCTCTTTACCACCGGAAACTGCATAACGGTAATTCAAATTGGCATTAAAATTTTTCTGACTTCTTTCATTGTGATTGGTGGCTTGCAAAATACGACTCAGCTGTCCGGTAGGTTTATAGATAAAGTACATCGGACCAGCTGTATTAATATCCATATCAACAATGTTGCCATTGACCATTGCACCCAAAGTGCTTTTCTTATCAATGAAATAATCTATTCCTGCCTTATAACCATGGCTATTGTTCAGAAATTCCATTCTGTTTTTCTGATCAAACAAGGTATCAAACTGTTTCCTTTCTGAATTGATAAGCATCAGGGATTTGGCATTGTTGTAGTTATAAGTTCCAAATAGATTAATATTTTTATTGCGGTGATTCAGGTTGATACCGCCATTATATTTCGGATAAACCCCCTGTACATAGCCTGCATTTACAGAACCGTTTGTTCCAAAAGTTTTATTCTTCTTCAATTTAATATTGATGATGCCTGCATTACCTGCTGCCTCATATTTGGCAGAAGGATTCGTAATGATTTCAATTGCTTCTATCTGTGCCGATTGAAGAGTTTTAAGATAATTTGATAAGTCTGCTCCGGAAAGTGGTGAAGGTTTGCCATCAATAAAAATCTGGACACCGTTTTTGCCGGCAAGGCTAATATTATCATCTTTATCTACCATTACTGCCGGGGCTCTGCGTAACAACTCCAGTGCATCATATCCTACCGAATTGATAGTGCCCTCTACATTTAAAATAGTTTTATCTGCTTTTACTTCAATGATTGGCTTTTGTGCTGTCACTGTTACTTCTCTCAGATTGCCAGTAGCTTTTGTAATTGTAAGAGTTGGCACATCAATAGAACCAGAACCCGATAGGTCAAATACCTGTGAATAGGATGACAAATAACCCACATAAGAGGCATTTAACAGATAACGTCCTGGTTGAGGGGCATTAATAGAAAACTTACCGTTATCCCCAGTAACTACCAACTTAACAACAGATGAATCTTTTGCTCTTAGAAGTGATACGGTAGTTTTTTCAAGTCCCTTACCCTTATCATCTTTTACTACACCCGTTACTTGTTGGGCCTGAACAGTAGCGGCCATCAGCATAAATCCGGCAAAAATTGTAACTAACTTTCTCATACTCAATTCTCTTTTTTTATTTAGGGTGCAAATATACCTCTGTGTCATGCTATTGTAAAAGTGATAACCGACAAATGGTGCAAATAATACCCTGAACGGCATGAAATTTCCGGCGAAATGGAAAAAGCAGCTATTAATACCGGGGAACAACTTAGTGCGGTCAATTAATGTATTCTCATTTTCCTTAGGTTTGCAAACTGCCTACAACCAGGCAGGCTCAAAATCACAGATTATGAATTTTCCCGACAATCTCCGTTACACAAAAGATCATGAATGGGTAAGCCTGGAAGGCAATGTGGCCACTATTGGCATTACCGATTTTGCACAAAGAGAACTGGGCGATATTGTGTATGTAGAAGTAGAAACTATAGGTAAAGAACTGGAGGCTGGTACTGTGTTTGGAACTGTGGAAGCTGTCAAAACTGTCTCCGACCTGTTTTTGCCGGTTAGTGGCACTATTATGGAATTAAATTCCAATCTTGCCGGTGTTCCAGAGGCAGTGAATAACGACCCTTATGGTGAAGGCTGGATGGTGAAAATGACCGTAAACAACCCGGCCGATGTAGAAGCCCTGATGGATGCTGCGGCTTATGAAGCAGTGGTTGGGTAAATCCAACTTTAAAAATTTTCCGTAAATGAACTTAGATACAGTTATTTTGTAGTGTGTGTATCTTAACCAACTAAATTGAACCTCAAAAGCACATACAGCGAACAAGAGCTGGTGGCCTTGTTGCAAGAACGCAATGAGAAGGCCTTCGGTTATTTATACGACAACTACTCTGGTGCCTTGTTCGGCATCGTTAATTCCATTGTAACAGACAAGGAAATAGCTAATGATGTACTCCAAAATGTTTTTGTAAACATCTGGAGAAAGATAGAGTCGTATGACGCCACGAAGGGAAGATTGTTTACCTGGATGCTGAATATAGCCCGGAATGCTGCAATAGATGAGGTGAGGTCGAAAGGTTTCAGAGATTCGCAAAAAAACCAATCGTTGAGTGAAAACGTAGATTTTACGGGAGCCGTAACACTACCAGTAATTGATGATGTAGGTCTTAAAAAGGTATTGACAAAATTGAAGGGAGAGTTACGGGTATTGGTAGATATGTCTTACTTCCAGGGGTTTACCCATGAAGAGATTTCGAAAGCACTGAATATACCTTTAGGAACAGTAAAAACAAGAATACGAAGTGCTTTAATACAGTTAAGAACAATGATTTAATACTACTACGCTAAACCTACGTAGTACAAAGTAAAAAAGTGAACGTACAGGAATACATATCAAGTGGAATTGTAGAGAGCTATGTTCTCGGACTTGCTTCTGATGAAGAAAGAAGGGAGTTTGAGCAACTATCTAAACAATATCCTGAAGTGCTGGCTGTAAGAACTGCTTTTGAACTGGCGTTGGAAAAGCAAGCCATCGAAAATGCAATTGCACCCCCTGCTTATTTGAAAGCTAAAATTTTTGATCAGCTTGGAGGAATGGGCAAAGTTGTTTCTATGCAATCTGCCCCTGTTAAAAAAATAAACTGGGCTAAATATGCCGCAGCGGCTTCTGTTATTTTACTGGCCGGAAGTTTATACTATAATATCACACTTTTTAATAAGAACAAAGACCTTAAAAACAACTACGACAATACCGTTGCAAAGTTGAATGATGTAGAAAAAGATATTCAAGTGCTTCAGCAAAATCCTAATATCAAGATGGCTTCTATGAAAGGACAGGAAATTTCACCTTCCTCTTATGCTACCGTTTATTGGGATACTACTTCTCAGGATGTTTACCTGATGGTAAATAATATGCCTAAACCAGCATCTGATAAGCAATACCAGTTATGGGCTTTTCTAAATGGTAAGCCGACAGATATGGGTCTTATTGAGATAACTGAAAAGCCCCTTCAACTTTATCGCCTGAAAAAAGCACAAGCCGCCCAGGCATTTGCCATTACTCTTGAAAACAAAGGCCGTACTGACATCTCCAAACCCGGAGGAGACGTTTATGTAATGGGCGGACTGTAAGATTTCCTTGTATTCAATCTGAAATATTGGTTTTACCGTAATTGAGAAGACAGAACTATTGCTATAGTAGTTTTGGTTCTATAGTTGGTTAAATAAAGGGGCCTCTTTTGGGGCTCCTTTTATTATCAGCCCTCTTTCATAATATAACTGGCATAGTGCTAATAAGTTCTTTTAGCCACGAATGCACTAATAATTTCCCGAAACTGTTCTTAAAGTAAAGCATTTGTAGCTGCGCAAATAATTATGAAAAAGGTCTAGTATACTACCAAGGGGAAACAAAGAAAAAAACATCCGTTTGAAATCTTACTTAATATTGCGGAAACTATTTCTGATTTGAAAAAAATAAAACCTTCATTTTTTTTTCCTATTCTGTGGTTGGTCATCTCAACTATTCTGCTCACTATTCCCGGCAAAGCTTTTCCAAAAGAAAACTGGCTGGAGAAAATATGGTTTGATAAATGGGTGCATATCGGCATGTTTACCATTATGGTTTTTCTATGGTGCTGGGCTATGCTAAAAATTAATCTTACTAAGGAGAAATTAAAAAAAGCATTTATTCTTATTGCTTTGCTTTGGTTAGCTTATGGAATTGGGATGGAGTTCGTTCAAAAATACCTGGTTGTAAACCGATCATTTGATACCGGGGATATAATAGCGGATGGAGTGGGTTGTTTGGTGGGGCTTATTTACAGCAGCAGGAGGTATATATAAAAAATTGACCCCTGTAGAAACAGGGGTCGCAACCAAAACTAACTGCTTATGAGAATCTTTAATGTCTTTACTGTGTACTTCGAAGCTTTGCGAAGTAGTATAATGAGTTCAAATAATCGTTGTTCATATCTATAACGCAAATTTACTACCGGTAGTATGATGTTTGTTGTTAACGAAAGTCTAAAAGAGCCGGTTCAGTAATTCCACTTAATTTAACCTTAGTAAAATTTCCTTTCTGCTTATTGTAACTATACGATGCTTTGCAGCAATGTATTCCACATCATCCATGTCAGTTTCTTAGATAATTAACCTGAAAAAGCTGACAATCAACTGACAAAGAACTTGAACTTATATATTGGACGACGAATCCATTCCATACCTTCAAAAATTCATGCCAAAAAAAATTATTTTTTTAACCGCACAAAAAAACCGTTTCGCTCCTTCGGTAAACTCAGGATTGCGAAACGGTTATCTAAACTAAGTTGAAAACAATTACTTTATAAATCCTTTTATCAGGTCCATTAGTCCTCCGCCACCACTTTCAGCTTGTTGCCCCTGATTTTGCTGTGTTCCCTGTGTTACCTTGCTTATCAGATCCTGTAAATTAAAGCCGCCGTCACCTCCTGCGTTTCCTCCACCGCCGGTCAACTGGCTTAACAAGTTCTGAAAATTAAAGCCGCCTGAACTGGACTCAGATGTTGCCACTTTTCCGCCTGTTAATGAGCCGATAAGGTCATTAAAATCAAATGAGTCATTTTCCGGAGCATTGCTGGTGGTTTTGCTAATGAGGCTATTCACCACATTTGGAATTAGATTGTTTGATACGTTACTGGCTGAGGAAGGGCTCATTTTATACTTGCTTACCAGTTTGTTTATAAAATAGCCAATCATCATTGTAACGATAGGATTTTTCAACAACCCGCCGATGCCGCCGCCAGAACCGGACGCTGAGTTGGAAGTGGAACCGCCTCCTTTAAAAAGATCCAAAATGTTTTGAAAACCACCGCCAGCCATGATATTTTGAAAACCACTTCCAATGGTCTTTGTAGCATCGGTAATAATATCTTCATTATACTCATTGGGCACTTCTGGATTGTCAACCACGGTTTCCTTTCCAAATTGCTTTACAAGGTTAAATAGCTGATCTAACATAATTTTTGATTTTAAAAACTGAAAAATATTAGGTGAATAGTCACGACCAAAGTAAGTATTTAACAGCACCTGCAAAATTATTTTTTGGTGTATCCGTTTGTTACAGCTTAGTTATGTTTAGCCAGTTTTTCAGAATTTTCAGCAAACTGTAATGCATCTATCAGTTCATTGATGTCACCATTGAGCACTGCATCAAGATTATAAAGGGTAAGACCGATACGATGATCTGTAACACGGCCCTGAGGAAAATTGTAGGTTCTTATTTTGGCACTTCTGTCGCCTGTACTTACCAGGCTTTTTCTATGACGGGAAATTTCATCTTCCTGTTTTCTTACCTGCTCTTCATACAGTTTTGTACGCATCATTTCGGTAGCTCGTATTCTATTGCCTAATTGCGAACGGTCTGTTTGACAAGTAACCACAGTACCTGTTGGAATATGTGTTAAAATAACTTTTGTTTCTACTTTATTTACGTTTTGCCCTCCTGCACCCCCACTTCGGGCTGTGTCCATTTTTAAGTCAGATTCCTTTAATTCAAAATCCACTTCTTCTGCTTCCGGCATTACAGCAATTGTTACTGCAGATGTATGCACCCTGCCGCTGGCTTCCGTATCAGGAACTCGTTGTACCCGGTGTACGCCACTTTCAAATTTCAGCGTACCATATACATCATCCCCCGTTACTTCTAATTGTACTTCTTTATATCCGCCCACACTTCCTTCGCTTTCACTTAATAATGCTATTTTCCATCCCTTCTTTTCGCAATAACGCATATACATACGAAGCAGGTCTCCCGCAAATAAACTGGCTTCGTCGCCACCGGTACCTGCCCTTATTTCAAGAATAGCATTCTTTTCATCCTGCGGGTCTTTGGGTATCAGCAACTGGCGGATGTGAGATTCCATCTGCGTTTTCTTTTCTTCCAGTGCAGGTGATTCCATTTTTGCCAGCTCTCTCATTTCTTCATCATCACCGGCGATTGCTTCTTTAAAAAAATTGATATCGTCCAACACTTTTTTATAATCAGTATAAGCAGTTACTATTTTTTCGAGGCTGCGGTATTCTTTACTGGTTTCAGTAAATTTTTTATTGTTTCCAACTATCTCCGGATTGGTAAGGGCTACTCCCAACTGGTCAAATCTTGCTTTTATCGCTTCTAATCTGTCTAACATAAATTGAAATAGTAAATACGAAGTACGAAATTTGAAGTTCAATTCCCCGGCACTTCCAATCGGGTCGGCAAAGTTAAAAGAAATCAATTCATGGCTTACTTAAAATTCAAGGCGGATAAACTATTTGACGGATACCATTTTGCAGAAGATAATACGGTGTTGATTACTGATGAAGAAGGTGTGGTGCAGGATATTGTTGCCAAAAACGAAGCAGGGGATGATGTACAGACGTTCGCCGGAATCCTTTCCCCCGGTTTTATCAATTGCCACTGTCATCTGGAGCTAAGCCATATGAAAGGATTAATTCCTGAAGGAACGGGGTTGGGGAGATTTGTGCTCAATGTTGTGCAACAACGCCATTTCCCGGAAGAAGAGATTCTAGAGGCCATTGACAAAGCGGAAGGAGAAATGATAACAAGTGGAATTGTAGCCGTGGGAGATATTTGTAATAATGCCTTAACAGTTTCTCAAAAGACAAAAGGCAGAATGTATTATCACAATTTTATTGAGGCAAGTGGTTTCAATCCGCAAATAGCTCAACAAAGATTTCAAAAGGCAAAAAGTATTTATGAAAAATATCGTGATGCTTTTTTCAGAAACGACCAATACCCCCCTTTAGGGGCTGGGGGCATCGTTCCTCATGCACCCTATTCTGTTGCAGACGAACTGTGGGATTTAATCATCAATTTTCCAGGCAATCATTTATTCACCATTCACAACCAGGAAACGATTGGTGAAAATGAATGGTTTATGAATAAACAGGGAGAGTTTGCAGAAATGTATGCTGCCATGAATATTGATGTCTCATTTTTTAAGCCATCTGGCAAAAGCAGTTTGCAAACTTACTTATCAAGATTTTTGAATAATCAATCTGTTGTTCTTGTACATAATGTACATACATCTGAAACAGACATTTTGTTTTCACAATTGCCAATTGTTAATTGCCAATTGTTCTGGTGCTTATGTCCGAATGCCAATCAGTACATCACCCGTCAACTACCCGATATTGATTTGCTGGTGAAACATGATTGTACTATTGTATTAGGAACAGATAGTCTTGCTTCCAATCACCAGTTGAGTATTTTGGAAGAAATGAAAACGATTCAGCAACATTTTCCGCATATTGAAATGGAAATGATGCTGCAATGGGCAACCAGTAATGGGGCAAAAGCTTTGCAGGTGGATTCGCTGTTGGGAAGTTTTGAGAAGTGGAAGAAGCCGGGAATTATTTTAATCGAAAAAAACTTTACCTCAATAAAAAGATTAGCCTAATACCTAAAGAAGAACAGGCAAACTCCGCATCGTGCCAAAATCAGGCGTAGGTAATGAATTGCGGCAAAAATTAAAAAGTAAACTCCAGCTTGAGAAGTGCAGATTGAAAATATTTTTTCCGTGAATAATTTACCTGGTATTTTTTTCCCTTGAGTACAAAAGCTTCTGTCATCTTTGTTTTAGGGTCAACAATAAAATATTCTTTTACCCCGGCTTTTTCATACAAATCCTTTTTCAGCGTTCTGTCTCTTTCTTCATTTTTAGAAAGTATTTCTATTACCAGATCCGGGGCTCCGTGTGCATATCCATCATCTTTTAATATACCCTTATTTTTATTGCTTATAAATAACAGGTCGGGCTGCACGGCAGAAATGTGTTCTTCAAGATAGACATCAAAAGGTGAAACTATTAGTTCGCCAAGAGCTTTTTCCTCAATATGATTTCCCAGTTTTAAAAAAAGTGTGCTAATAAGTTTCTGGTGATTGAATATAGGAGATGGTGACATATATAATACATTATTAATCACTTCTGCCCTGGTACCTTCAGGAAGCATCCGAAAAACATCTAAGGCAGATACAGGCACATCAGGAATTCTTGTAATTGTTTTCATTGCGTCTCAAATTTAAACAATTTTTTTAATCCATCACCCTAATATCTCCCGGAGCAACGGCAAACTCTGCATCATTCCAAAATTAGTTATGTGCAACGCATAATAGGTTTCATACCCATACAATAAGTTGCGGCGAAAATTAAAAGCTAAACTCCAGTTTTAAAAGTGCAGATTGAAAATATTTTTTTCGGGAATAATTTACCTGGTATTTTTTACCCTTGAGTACAAAAGCTTCTGTCATCTTTGTTTTAGGGTCAACAATAAAATATTCTTTTACCCCGGCTTTTTCATACAAATCTTTTTTTAACGTCCTGTCCCTGTTTTCATTTTTAGAAAGTATTTCTATTACCAGATCCGGGGCTCCGTGTGCATATCCATCATCTTTTAATATACCCTTATTTTTATTGCTAATAAATAACAAATCTGGCTGCACGGCAGAAATATGTTCTTCGAGATATACGTCAAAAGGAGAAACCAATAGTATGCCTGGCTTAGCCTTTTTAATATGCTGCCAGAGAATGCCAGCCAATTCGGTAACAAGTTGCTGATGCTGAAAAAATGGAGATGGCGACATATATAATACATTATTAATCACCTCTGCCCTGGTACCTTCAGGAAGCATCCGGAAAACATCTAAGGCAGATACAGGCACACTAGGAATTCTTGTAATTGTTTTCATTGCGTCTCAAATTTAAACATTCTTTTTAATCCATCACCCTAATATCTCCCGCAACACAGGCAAACTCCGCATCGTTCCAAAATCAGGCATGTGCAACGCATAGTACGTTTCATACACATGCAATAAGTTGCGGCGAAAATCATGATTGAGTTTAATATCTGCCAGTTCTTCTGGCTGCATCACTTTTAATAACTGAGAAGTAACAGCAGCTTGCTTATCTTCTAAGAAATATGGATGGTGGGGTTGTTCGGCAACAAAACTTCCTTCCTGCAAATCCAGGTAGGGATTTTCTTCGCTGTAATTATCGGTGATCCGGAAGCCAAAATGAAAAGGAAGATGTAATGCAAAAAACAAAGGAAGATTTGCCATTATTGCTCCGCTGGTTTCATCAAGTTTCAAAAAAATATCTTCAGTAAAATGAAAAAGGTTAAAGTTGCCTTCCGGTTGTTTCAAACATTTAGTAAGTAGCTCTACCATAAACAAAGCAACCGCATTTTTAGGCACATCCGATAAAATATGCTGATAGATAACCGACCACTTAAATTCTTTGATGCGGTTCAGGTGTTTTAATTCGTTATGATAAACCACTAAATCTAATATCGCAGTGGGCTGAAATAAACTGGCCTTACCAGTTCCCTTTTTAGTGGAAGTTCGTACACCATTTACCAAATAAGATTGTACCCCAAACAATTCAGTAAACATAGTAACGATGATACTCGTTTCACCGTACTTCACGGTACGAAGTACAATGCCTTTTGTTTTATGGAGTTTGTCTGGCATATTGTTTTTGCCGGTAAGACGGGAAGGCGGTAAGTTTTTCTTCTTTCCGTCTTAGCTTCTTCCCGGCGATATTATTTACTGATAAAGAAAATTTTTGTTGCTGTTCTTTCAGTCCTGAGCGAAGTCGAAGGATCTTCCCCACTCACCAGCACCAGGTAAACACCGCTTGATATCCGCTGTCCTTTATAGTTTCTTCCATCCCACACAGCCTGTCCACCTAATGCCCTTGTTTGGTACACTAATCGTCCGTCCAGTTCTGTAATTTTCACAATAGCATTATTCACCAAGCCCCTTACACCAATAGTTCCTTTATAGTCAGGCGGCACCGGATTGGGAAACACTAGTACATCGTCATTTTTTTCTCCGCCTTCTGTTGCCGTACTCCGGAACGAACAAATTCCTTTTGCCGTGGCGAAATACACTTCTCCTGTTTTGCCATCAATCGTAATCTTTTTTACATCACTGCTTAATAATGGGCTGTTGTTTTCTGTAAACTGGTAAATAACTTTTTCTCCGTTGGCACTGATAAGAAAGACTCCATTTTTTGTAGCCACCCATTTTCTATCGGCACCATCTATGGCAATACTCCGCACTTCCTGCCCTTTAAATAAGAATCCGGCAAAATTTCCGTTTGGTACAATGGGTAATATTGCTTCACAGGTTTGTGATGAAAAAACATCCTGCGGGCATTGAATTACACCAATGCCATCTGTTGTTCCTACCCAGATAAAACCGCTTTTGTCTTTTGCTATAGATAATACTTCACTGCTTGGCAGATTGCCATTTCCTGCACCACTGGTGTACCTTCTCCATTTATCATCATTGGTGTTGTCAATGGATGCTCCATGATCATAACAAATCAAACCATTACCCAATGGTGCAACTATCCATTTATAATTATTATGGTCAATAATAATTTGTGATAATGCATTTTGAAACAACCCAAAAGGAACAGTAAAGTTTCTCCAGTTGCCATCTTTTTTTCTAACCCGCAGTTGTTGGGCTGCGCCAAAGTTGGAAATCCATAAATTATTTTCCTTATCAAAAGCCAACCCTGCTACACGATAACTACCAGTGTCACCCACCGTAACACCCAGGTTATTTTGCTTAAAAATTTCAAACACCGGTCCGGGTTTTATATGCAACAATCCGCCGCCGAAAGAACCAGCCCAGATAGTTTCATCCCTTTTATCAATCGCAATAGTTATATAATCAAGCAACGAATCAATTTGATTATAACGATAACGGTTAATATTATTCCAGTTTCCTTCTTTGAATGAATAAATGCCATCGCCATTATACTGATAATTCCACGAATCATTTACCGAACCAGCCGTTGCATAAAATGTATTATTATACACAAGCATCTCTCCGCTTGCTATTGCCTGTGGCGAATTAAGAATATACTGTTGATACGATAGTGAGGAACCAAAATGTGATAAACAAGCAAACTGATCAGCCACCCACGGTTCATTATTATATAAAATGGCTTTGCGGGGAAATGAAACAGCACCAATGTTAGCCAATGTTCTGAAAACACTTCCATCTGCATTCAACATTACTACTCTGCTGGTACCATTCAGCCGTCTTTCACACAACTGTATTTTATTTTCTGTTGTATTGCTGCTGATAAAAGGCCAGGTATCCGTATAAAGAAAAGACCAGTTCGTCCTCATCTGCACAAACAACGAATCATTTTTTTGTACTATCACTTTGTTCTGTAATGTGAATACATTTTTGCAAGATCCTACAGATAATCCATTGCTGCCGCTTACTGTTTGCCAGTTAGCATAGTTGGCAAGATTGGTAGCGGTCATGGAAACTTTCTTCAGTCCTTCTTCCGTAGCGGCATAAAAAAATGTTCCATCACTGGTAAAGCCATTTACTTTTACATGGTTACCACCATTTCCAATAAACCAGGAATCTTTTACTTCGTATCGGTCGCCATCAATTACAATAACACCCAGCCCGGTTGACAGGTAGAAGTTTTTCCCCGATACATAAATATTATAAATGCTTTTATCGCCAACAATAGCAGATCGTTTTATATCGGGAACATTATAAATATCATTTCTGTAAATAATATCAATATTACTGTTGGAGTATGCAATTAATAGTTTTTTATTCGTCTCGTCATATTTTATGGCACTCATTCCCGTTTCGTTCAGCCCTGTTACACGGCTGAATCTTTCAATAATGTTATCAGCAACATTTACAGCAAACAAACTATACGGAGTGGCGCAATATACTTTACCATCACCGGCTGTTACATCAATAGCACTGTTATATGGCAAATGTTCCCGCCATTGCCCAATGGGTGGCACCAGATTCTGTGCCATAGCTTTAATAGCCGTTAAAAAAAATAGTAGTAGAAAGCTGATCCTCACCCCTCAAAAGTATCACAAACGGAAATCCCTCTATTGGGCTTTTTTGCTTTTCTTTGCCTTGCCCGCCAAAGCTTTAGCGACGGCGGGTTGTCTTTTACTATAACCAACCTCTTATGTGGCAAAGCCTCGGAAGGTTTATTCTCAAATATCGCCTGCCTTTGCTGCTTGTTTTAGCGGCATTAACCGGTTTTATGGCATGGCAAGCAAGCAAAGTGCAGTTAAGTTATGATTTTTCCAGGGCCATTCCCGTTAATAATCCTAAATACAAAGATTACCAGGAGTTCCGAAAAAAATTTGGCGAAGATGGCAATCTGCTTGTCATCGGCATACAAACAGATAAATTCTTTACTGAAAAAAAATTCAATTCATATGCAGCACTGCAAAGAAGCCTGAAAAAAGTAACCGGTGTAGATGATGTTATAGGCGTTCCCTCAGCCATCAATTTGGTAAAAGTAACAGCGACAGAGAAACTGAGAGCTGATACTATTTTTCGGGAAAGAATAATGACACAAGCGGAGATTGACAGTGCTTCAGCAATTTTCCTGAATCTCCCTTTTTATCAGCATCTTTTGTACAATCCCGCCACTAATGCATGGCTGATGGGTGTTCGCATTAATAAAGACCTGATGGCCTCCAAAGAACGGATTGACATTGTGAACACCATCAACAAAATGGCGGATGATTTTGGCAAGGCTAATACACTTACTGTTCATCAAAGTGGGTTGCCGCATATCCGCACGGCGCTTTCTATAAGGATTGTAAAAGAAATGAGGATGTTTATTCTCGCCTCCGTCATCCTCTCTGCCCTTATCTTGTTACTATTCTTTCGTTCATTAAGTGCTATGTTTCTTTCATTGACAGTTGTTATGCTCGGTGTTATCTGGAGCTTTGCTACTATTGAGATGCTGGGATACAAAATATCCATCCTTAATGCGCTGATACCTCCATTGATTGTGGTGATTGGCATTCCCAACTGTATTTATTTCCTCAATAAATTTCATACCGCATACAACGAAACCGGTGATAAGAAAAAATCCCTGGTGATGATGGTGGACAGGATGGGTATTGTAACACTGTTCTGTAACCTGGCCGCAGCTATTGGCTTTGCAGTATTTGCGTTGACACAAAGCCAAATATTAAAAGAGTTCGGTTTTGTTGCGGGTATAAACATTATGGTACTGTTTTTTATTTCACTTATTCTTATTCCGGCTGTTCTTAGTTTTTTACCGGCACCCAAAACAAGGCACACCAAATATTTGCATAATCCTGGATTGAATCGCTGGCTTGACAGGTTAGAGAGATGGTCGCTTAATCACCGAAAACTTATTTACGGCATTACATTGTGCATCGTAGCCATATCAATTGTTGGAGCCACAAAATTAAAAGCACTTGGTTTTATTGTTGATGATCTTCCCAAAGAAGACAAAATTTATACTGATCTCCGTTTTTTTGAAAGCAATTTCAAAGGCATTATGCCACTGGAGATAGTAGTAGATACTAAAAAGAAATACGGCGTTAGCCGCAATCTTAATAATCTTGAACGGATTGATTCATTGTCACAGTTCCTGATGGCTATGCCTGATATTGCCCGGCCATTAAGTATAGTAGAAGGGTTGAAATTTGCCAAGCAGGCTTTTTTTGATGGTGACAGCAACAGTTATTCAATGCCTTCCAGCTACGATTTACCTGCCTTATCCCAGTACCTTAATTTTAAAGGTGATTCTGGCAATGCAAACAATTCCTTTGCAAAATTAGTCAGCACTTTTATGGATAGTGCCAAACAGCAGGCCCGCATTAGTGTAAGTATGGCAGATATAGGAAGTAGCCGTTTACCAAAACTTTTAGACAGCATTTCTGTAAGAGCCAATCAGCTATTTCCAAAAGATAAGTATGATGTGCAGCTTACCGGCACCAGTGTAACATTTTTGGAAGGCAGCCGGTATATTCTCAATGGGCTAAAGGATAGTATTCTCTGGGCATTTTTATTTATCGCATTGTGTATGTTGTATTTATTCCGGTCGGCCCGTATCCTTATCTGCTCTCTTATTCCCAACATCATCCCTTTGCTGATTACTGCCGGCATTATGGGCTGGGCTGGCATCCCGTTGAAGCCTTCCACCGTATTGGTCTTTAGTGTGGCATTGGGAATTGCTATTGATGTAACCATTCGTTTTTTAGTCAATTATAAACAGGAGCTGCCGCATAATAACTATGACATGAAACAAACGGTGATTGAAACTATTCATAGCACCGGCATCAGCATCATTTATACTTCGCTTGTTCTTATTGCGGGTTTTGTCATATTCTGTTTCAGTGGTTTTGATGGCACTAAGGCCCTCGGCTGGCTTACTTCTATTACGCTGATTACGGCCACTTTTACCAACTTAGTTTTGCTACCTGCTATCCTTATTTCATTTATAAAAATCAAAAAAGTAAAAAAAACCAACCGGGACAATCCAAGATGACACTTTTATGACCTTACATACTTTTTTATGTTCTTACCTACTTTGGGGCCGTGCAGCTTTAATAAAAAACCCAATGTCTTAGTTACCGGTTTATGTCTGATATAGGGTAGAAAAGACAGGTAAAGAAGAGTTACAAAAAAGCCACTGCCTTAATCCCCTTAAAATCAGGATGTCCATATCTTAAAGAAGGCTTTCCGATTAAGATTAAGGGAACTAACCATCATTAAATACCGTTTGTGAGAAAATGAATGATTTTTTGCCTTTTTAGTTTAAGGTTATTTAAATTCGCTGTCCGAAAGGGCTTTTATTTTTTATTATATATTTTTAAAAACAAACTGCACATGAGAAAATTATTTTTACTCCTAATGGGAGTTGTGTTCTTTGCCACACAGGCATTAGCGCAGCGAACCGTGACCGGAAAGGTTACTGATGATAAGGGTAACCCACTTGGAAGTGTTTCTGTAATTGTTAGAGGTACCACATCAGGTACAACCACAAAAGCTGATGGCACCTATTCACTATCAGTAACGGCAAATGCAAAGGCTTTAATCTTTTCATCAATAAACATGAGCACTGTTGAGGTGGCTATTGGTACAAACAATCAGATTAATGCCAGTCTTAAAACCGAAGACAAAGTAATGTCTGAAGTGATTGTGACAGGATATGGAACCCAGAAGAAGAAAGAACTAACTGGATCGGTTTCTTCCATTAAAGCTGCTGTAATTAAAAATATACCATTAATTGGGCCTGATCAGGCATTACAAGGGAGGGTATCTGGAGTTACTGTTACACAGAGTTCCGGAACCCCCGGTTCTTCAATAAACGTAAATATCAGGGGTACGGGTTCAATTTCTGGTGGCAGCCAGCCTTTGTATGTAATTGATGGAATTCCTATCGTAACGGGAAGTTTTTCTCAAATTGGAGTTGGTAATCAGACGCTGAACGCTTTAGCTGATATTAATCCTAACGAAATTGAGTCTTTTGAAATTTTAAAAGATGCTGCTGCTGTTGCCATTTATGGTTCAAGAGCTGCCAATGGCGTTGTATTGATAACCACAAAGAGGGGTGCAAATCAAAAAGCGAAAGTTAGTTATTCAAGCTACGTTGGTCAGGCAAGAGTAAACAAACAAATTGAGCCATTAACTGGTCCTGAATATATAGAACTTATTCAAGAAGGCTTGGCTAATAGAGTAACTCCTTTAACTGCGGCTCAGGCTGGCTTGCCAAGTCTGGGTGGAGTTCCTTCTTCATACCCATCTACAAACTGGCAAAACTTAATTTTCCAGTCTGCTACAATTCAAAATCATGATGTCTCCCTTCAGGGTGGTAGTGATAAATCTAAGTATTTCACCTCCTTCAGTTATTTCAACCAGGAAGGAATAATCATTGGGTCAGGATTTGAGCGTTATAACATGAGAGTGAATTTAGAAAACAATCTAAATGCCAAAATCAAGATTACTACAAACCTGGCTTTAAGCAGATCAATAAGTACCCGTATTGAAAATGATAATAATATTAATGGAGTATTAAGCGCTGCATTATTGATGGGTTCTCATATACCAGCTTATAATGCCGATGGTACCTACGGTAAAGATCCAAATGCATCTGTTGAAAACCCGTTGGCTGCTGCATTAGAGCCTTATAACAAGGTAAAGAATAACCGTATAATGTTAAGCTTGACAGGTGATTATAAAATCACTAAGGACTTAACATTTACATCAAGAGGTGGTATTGACTATGTAGGTTTTAATGAGCATCAGTTTAAACCAACTACTACAAACAGTGGTGCTGGTGTAAGAGGATTTGCGGTTGAAGCCTATCAGCAATCAACTAATTTGATTAATGAAAATTTTTTAGCTTATAATAAAACATTTGGCAAGCATAGTGTATCTGCAACTGCAGTAACTTCTTACCAGATTTTTAAGTTTGAAAGCTTATTTGCTAGAGCTGAGAATTTCCCTGGAAATAGTATAATCAGGCTTTCGGGCGGTTCAATAAAAACAAATGCTACTTCTGATGGATCTATCAATTCGGTTATCGGGTTTGTTGGAAGATTTAATTATGCTTACAATTCAAAATATTTATTGAGTGGAAGTATAAGAAGAGATGGGGCTTCTAATTTTGGAACTAACACCCGTTGGGGAACCTTCCCTTCAGTTTCTGCAGCCTGGAGAGTTTCTGAGGAAGGTTTTATGAGTAGAATTAAAGCAATTTCTGAATTAAAACTAAGAGGCAGTTGGGGTCAGGCAGGAAATGCATCTTTTGGCGCATTTGCATCCCGGGCTCTTATTGGTGTGGGTGCAAATTATCTTACCGGCGCAGGTTTAGCACCTTCACAATTAGGCAACCCTGATTTAAGTTGGGAATCTACCGAGCAGATTAACTTTGCAATGGATTTAGGCCTTTTTAATAACAGGGTTAATTTAACTGTTGAAGTGTATAAAAGAAACACCGACGATTTATTATTAGGTCGTCCTCTCGTTTCAAGTTCTGGCTTTAGTGCTATCAACCAAAATATTGGTTCCATAGAAAATAAAGGAACCGAATTTACTTTGAGTACAGTTAACATTAAAAAAGCTGATTTCAGCTGGACTACTGACTTCAATATTTCTTTCCAAAAAAATATGGTAACAAAACTCGCAGGTACTCCTTTTGCTGCCGGCTTTGCCAGTTGGGTTGAAGAAGGTAAACCTTTGGGTTCATTCAGAGGCTTCCGTGTAGTAGGCTTATTTCAAACACCGGCAGAAATTACGGCAGCGCCATTTCAATCTGCCGCTACCCGTCCCGGAGATATTCAATTTAAAGATATAAACAACGATGGTGTTATTACTGGTCTTGATCAGGAAGTGTTTGGCGGCGGATTGCCAAAGTTTTTTGGTGGATTTACAAACAACCTTTCCTATAAAGGTTTTGATATGAGTGTATTTGTTCAATTTGTTTCTGGAAACGATATCTATAACAATTCAAGAGCATTTTCTGAGGGTATGAATAGTGTTTTTGGACAAGCTGCAACGGTAAGAAACAGATGGAAGCCTGGAAAGACTAATACAACAATACCGCGGGCCCAATTTGGCGATCAACCTAATAATAGAAGAACTTCAGATCGTTGGTTAGAAGATGGATCATTTACCCGTATTAAAACACTTTCTTTAGGTTACAATTTTTCTGAGTCAGTGGTAAGCCGTTTGAAACTTAACAGTGCTAAAATCTTTGTTCTGGGTCAAAACTTGTACACTTTTACCAAATATGAAGGGTTAGATCCTGAGGTTAGTACTTTTAGTATTACAAACACAGCCCCTGGTACAGATTTCTTAACATTCCCTCAGCCAAGAACTTTAACTGTAGGAATTAGTATTGTATTTTAAGCGAACGTATTCATTTATCAAAATATATTAAAATGAAAAAAATATTATTACCAATAGTTGTTTTAAGTCTGGGATTGGGTTCTTGCTCAAAAATACTGGACCAACAACCTGAGTCATCTTTGGATGCAGCAACTGCCTATACAACCAGGCAGGGTGTAGAGGCAGGATTGTTAGGTTGCTATAATTCATTACAATCAGGAAACTATTATGGCTTGCGTTTCTGGGCATTGGGTGATTTGGAAACCGATATTTTACTACATACAGGAACCTTCCCCTCCTTTGCTCAATTTTCGAACCGGGCATTATTACCTGATAATGCAGAGATTACAAATATGTGGGCGGTTATTTATAATGGAATCAACCGTGTAAATAATATTATTGCTGCTGCCCCTGGTATTACAGATCCGGCATTTAATGTAAACCAGGCAGTTGCGCAAGCCAGGTTTTTAAGAGGTCTGTTTTATTTCGATTTAATCAGAGGCTTTGGTGGTTCAGCAAACGGATATAATAAAGGCGCCGGATTAGGTGTTCCTTTATTTACTGCACCAACCCTGACACCGGGTGACGCTGCTCCTAAACCCAGAAGTACAGAAGCTGAAATTTATACGCAGATAGTATCTGATCTTAATTTTGCAATTACTAATTTACCGGTTACCGCTGCTAACGGAAGAGCTAATGTTAATGTAGCTACAAGTATTATGGCTCGTTTAGAGTTATATCGTGAAAACTGGACAGCAGCAGAAACATTGGCCACTACAGTAATTAGTCAATTTAGTGCACAACCCAATGGCGGATTGGTAGGTGGTGCCAACTATGCTAATATCTGGTTATTGAAAAACCAAAAGCCTGAAAGTATTTGGGAGTTGCAATTTGACATCAACAATACTAATAGCATCGCATTTTTTTATTATCCAACACCTTCAGGCGGAAGAAATGAAATCACATCATTAGCGTCTTTGGGAGCTGCACATGAAGCAGGAGATTTGCGTTTGACTACTAATAGAACAACAACGAGCCCAATTAATAAAACTTTGAAATATACCAGTGTACCTGGCCTCGATCAGGTTACTTTAGTTAGATTGTCTGAACTATATTTAATTCGTTCAGAAGCCAGAGCAAGAAAATCTGCTACAGATATTGCCGGCTCACAAGCAGATTTAAATGTGGTAAGAAACAGAGCAGGACTTCCTAATACAACTGCAGCAACAGTTGCAGATTTGGTTCTGGCTCTTGAAAGAGAAAGGAGAATTGAATTTGCACATGAAGGTCATCGTAAATTTGACATGAGGAGATATAATACATTTGTAAATCTTCCGGGAATGTCTGCATCAACTACATGGAGATCTTTATGGCCAATACCAGACAGAGAGAGATTGACTAGTGGTGGTATTGTGGCACAAAACCCTAATTACTAAATTCTATATTTAGCTAATTTTCAAAAGAGGCTGTCTTAAAAGGGCAGCCTCTTTTTATACCACCCCCTATAGGTAGCCCTGTCAGCAATTTTTTTGTTACAGAAAGCTCCATTTACTAAAAACAACAAGGCATCCGGAAAACAATCCATGATATTTCCTTGTACTACTTAAAAACAGGACGAAAATAAGCAGCATCATCAGAAGATTATTTGTCTGTCAATAGATTAAGGTTAAGGAAAATATGCCCCAAACTGCTGCTTTCAAAAAACCAACAATTTTTTGAAAATTTCGTTCAAGGTTATTTAATTTCAATGCCACCTTTCAGTTATCAATTGGTTCGGGAAGGCTTTAATTTCTTTTATATATTAAAACTAAATGCACATGAGAAAATTATTTTTACTTCTAATGGTAGTTGTGTTCTTTGCATGTCAGGCATTGGCACAACGAACCGTAACTGGTAAAGTTACCAATGACAAAGGCGCATCATTTCCTGATGTGTCAGTATTAGTAAAAGGTACAACCTCGGGTACCGTTACAAAAGCCGATGGTTCTTTTTCACTATCAGTTCCTGCAAATGGCAAAACATTGGTTTTTTCATCTGTGGATATGGAAACAGTTGAGAAAACAATTGGCACCGCTTCCACATTTAGCGTAACGCTAAAACAAGAAGACAAAAGTCTGCAGGAAGTAGTTGTAGTTGGCTACGGAAGTGGCAAAAAACAAACTGACCTCGTAGGTTCTGTTGATATTGTTAATGCAAAAAGACTTCAGGACAGGCCCTCAGCCAACCTGCTTGATGCATTGCAAGGTCAGGTACCAGGTTTGCAGATTTTCAACTCTTCCGGAGAACCTTCCGCCACTCCTTCAATAAGGCTTAATGGTGTTGGTTCGCTTACTGCCGGAAACACACCGTTGTTTGTAATGGATGGAATTCCCCTTTCAAGTGGAACATTCGTTTCCATGAATCCGGAAGATTTTGAATCTATTACTGTTTTAAAAGATGCTTCAGCAGCTTCCATTTACGGGTCAAGAGCCGCAAATGGTGTAATCCTTTTAACTAGCAAGAAAGGTAGAATCAATTCTAATCAGATTAATGTAGAAGCTCAGTATAGTAACTCTAACCTTACTAAAAATACAGTAGACTACTTTAACGGGTTTATGAACACAAGTGAGCTTACCAAATATTGGATAGAAACAGGCTACAGAACGCAGACTCAGATAGACGCTACCTTAGCACAATTTAAAGCCGATACAAAATGGGGTGATGTTTATTATAAAAAAGACATACCTGCATACCAGCTTAATTTAAATATGTCTGGCGGTGGTGGCAAAACGACTTATTATGTTTCTGGTGGTTATTTTAAGCAGGAAGGTTTGACTTACAGGTCTGATTTTAAAAGGTACACCCTCCGTTCAAATGTGACTTCGGCTGTAAATAGCTGGTTAACGATGTCCTTAAACTTAAGTGGCGGTTATGATGTAAGGCAAACAAATCCTTATGGTTCTAACAGTACCAACAGAGGGTTAGCATTTTTAGCACCTCCATTCTATTCTCCGGTTGATAGTACCGGAAAAAATTATGCATTTATACCTGGTTGGGGCAGATATCATCCGAATTACCTGGCTGATAAAGTACAAAGTTATTCCGAAAACCTTCAATTTAATCCAAACGCATCTATTCAAATTTCACCAATAAAAAACCTGATAATTAAAATGCAGGCGGGTATGGAAGCTTATGATTTTAATACATCTGCCAGAACTCTTCCGTCTTTCCTTGGCTCTCTGAATAATGGTTCGGCTTCCGAATCCATTACAAGAGAAGTAGTGAAAACGATTACGAATACTGCTGAATATAAGTTTACACCGGCTAAAAATCATGGAATAACTTTATTAGCAGGTCAGGAATATATTAAAGACCTGGCAAAAAGTTTTAGCGGATCATCCACCGGACAGACAGATGACAGGCTTGTTACAGTATCTTCTGGCCCTAGCAACAGAAATTCAAGTTCATCAATCTCAGAATATTCATATCTGTCTTATTTTGGAAGAATCAACTATGATTATAAAAAGAAATATTTTCTAGACCTTTCTTTACGTCAGGATGAATCTTCAAGATTTGGTAAAGATAACCGCCAGGCCACGTTCTGGTCAGTGGGAGGAAGATGGAATGCCAAACAAGAAAAGTTTTTGGAAAATATCAATTGGTTATCTGAACTGGTGTTAAGAGGCAGTATCGGTACCAGCGGCAACTCTTCTATTGGAAACTATGATGCATTAGGACTGGTAGGAACCAGCCAATATGATGCACAACCAGGATTTACTTTTAACACATCAGGTAATCCTGAATTAGCCTGGGAGCAGCAAAAGCTTACTACTATTGGTGTAAACATCGGCCTTTTCAGAAGAGTTAATTTTGAAGTAGAATATTATAACAAGCTAACATCAGATATGTTACTAAATGTTCCGTTCCCATTTACATCCGGATTCTCAGATGTTTTAACAAATATAGGTACACAGAAAAACAGTGGATTCAACGTTACTGTTAACGGAGATGTTATCAGATCTAAAGATGCTTATCTGACTCCGTATGTAAATTTTAACCACAACAAGCAAGAAGTAACAGAACTTTTCCAGGGCAGAACATTCTATAACATCCCTAATACCGGGGTTACCTGGGTAGTGGGTAAACCTGTTTCTTACTTCTATCCTGTTTTCTATCGGATAAATCCGGATAACGGAGACCCTCAGTGGTATTTACCAAACAGTGATCCTAATTTGATTATAAATAACCAGCAGGATCCAACAAAAGTTACTTCCACTTTTAGCACAGCTGCATTGCAACAAAATACAGATATCAACAGGTATGCACCGTTTGCCGGTGGCTTTGGCCTAAACGGAGGCTGGAAAGGCTTTTCTGTACAAGTTGATTTTTCATTTGTTTCAGGCAAGTATATGATCAATAATGATCGTTACTTCTTTGAAAATCCAAATCAGTTCCCTGGTTTCAACCAGGCCACAACTGTTCAGAACTACTGGAAGAAAGTAGGAGATAATGCATTGTTTCCTAGATACGGAGTGCAGTTTACACAGTTTGACACAAGGTTGATTGAAGACGCATCATTTATTCGGATGAAAAATGTTACGGTGGGCTACAGTGTACCTAAAAAGATACTCAGTAAAACCAAATTTATCAATGGTGTAAGGGCTTATATCACAGGTAGGAACCTGCTTACATTCACTGGTTATTCAGGCCCCGATCCGGAGGTTGATTCAAATGTAACACTGGGAGCAAACCCCAATACTAAACAATTTGCATTTGGTTTGGATTTTCAGTTTTAATAAATACGATAGAGTACTAAAAAATAAAAAAATGAAACGTACAAATAAAATTTTTACAGCAGGTCTTTTGTCAATACTGGCACTTAGCTCCTGCAAAAAGGATAACCTTGATTTATATCCATACAGTTCAATAGAAGTAACGCAATCTTTTGTTTCATTAAAAGATGCGAAAGCATGGAACGTGGGATTTTATAGTTTCTTCCGTGGTAATAATTATGGCAGCGTTATGTTTATCCCCGATGTGCAGGCCGACCAGTTAAACGCCACTCTTGATTTTGGTAACAGAAATGGTAATCCGCATCGTTGGGGTACCAGTTTCCTTGCCGAAGATGGTGCATTAAGCGGTTTATGGGGCTCGTACTATAGTGCTATAAAAAACCTTAATGTAGCGATTGAGGGGTTTGAAAAAATTCCTACTGCGAATAACACTGAAAAAGCAGAACTAGACCGTTACAAAGGAGATGCATACCTGGCCAGAGCTTATTATTATAGTGACTTGGTTAAGCGATTTGCAAAGACTTATAATCCTTCCTCAGCCGCTACAGATCTGGGAGTGCCTTTAGTAACTGTATATAATCTCAATGACAAACCTGCACGGGCCACCATTGCACAGGTTTATACGCAGATTTTAGCAGACATTGCAAAGGCAAAAACACTACTCGCTGCTGTTGCTGGTGTACAAGGTTCAAAAACATTTACTCTACACTCAGTGTTAGCATTAGAAGCAAGAGTAAAATTAGAAACAAGAGATTATGCAGGAGCAATTACTGCAGCTGAAGCAGTAATTGCCTCAGGAACTTATCCGCTGGTAACAAACCAGACCGATATGAATGCTATGTGGAGAACAGACCTGGCAAGGGAAGTAATCATGCAGTGTTTTGTAAGCAGGCCACTTGAGTTACCAAATGTAAACGGCATTTATCTTGGTTTTGTTCCTGCTACCGGTAAGTTCAGCCCGGATTTTGTTCCATCTCAGTGGGTAGTAGATAAGTTTGATAATGCTGACTTCCGTAAAGCAGCTTATTTTGAAAGAAAATTATTAACTATCCAGGGGGTTGATTATCCTAATATATGGTTAGTTAATAAGTATCCTGGTAATCCGGCACTTTTTACTACTGCTGCAACTAACTATGCTCATGCACCAAAAGTTTTCAGAGTAGCAGAATTATACCTGATTTCTGCAGAAGCCGGTGCAAGAGCCGGAGCTGCAACTGAGCCAGCAGCATTAACAAGATTAAATACTTTGCGGGTATCAAGAGGCATACCAGCTTTAGGAGCCCTTTCCGGAACACCGCTGATTGATGCAATAAAAGATGAGCGGTTTAGGGAATTGGCTTTTGAAGGCTTCCGTCTCTGGGATTTAAAGAGGTGGAACGAGGGGTTCACCCGTTCTGCGCCGCAAAACCTCAATTTTATTAATGTTGGAGCAAACTATAATACATTATCAATTCCTGCGGGATCTGATAAATTTACCTGGGGCGTTCCAACGAGAGATATTACTACTAACCCAAATCTTATTCAAAATAGTGGTTGG
The DNA here is from genome assembly GCA_046598205.1 of Chitinophagaceae bacterium. Taxonomy (GTDB): domain Bacteria; phylum Bacteroidota; class Bacteroidia; order Chitinophagales; family Chitinophagaceae; genus JJ008. The sequence continues at coordinate 8,383 of JBKJIX010000053.1, read as the reverse complement.
TAATTAGTTATAATAAATTTTTGAAAACCCGGGCTGTTGTTACAGCCCGGGTTTTTTGTTAATAGAAGCTCCTTTTGCAAAAGATCTATCCCATTTTCTGGTATTGTCAAAATCAGGGCAAATAAGCAGCATAGGCACAAGTTTATTTGTCTGCCATAAAGTGAAGAGCAAAGAAAATATCATCGGGCTTGCTGTTTTTCAAAAAATCAACATTTTTTTGATTTTTTCGTTCAAGGTTATTTAATTTCAATGCCGCCTTTGATCTATTAATTGGTTCAGGGAGGCTTTGATTTCTTTTATATACTAAAACTAAATGCACATGAGAAAACTGTTCTTACTCCTAATGGGGGTTGTGTTTTTTGCCGCACAGGCAATAGCACAACGTACCGTCACCGGAAAGGTTACTGATGAAAAAGGCGACCCCCTCGCCAATGTTTCAGTACTGGTTAGAGGAACCACCGTTGGTACTACTTCCAAAGCTGATGGTACTTATTCATTGATGGTACCTGCCAATGGCAAAGCACTAGTCTTTTCTTCAGTGGATATGAGCCCTGTAGAAATTGCTATCGGTACACAAACCCAGGTTAATGCCACACTCAAAAACGAAGACAAAACAATGTCTGAAGTGGTGGTAACGGCCGTAGGTATTCAACGTACCAAAAAAAGTCTAGGCTATTCGGTTGGCGTTATTAGCTCTGAAGATTTAATTACAGCAAGGACTACCAATATTGTAAATGCCCTTGCCGCTAAAGTAGCCGGTGTAAGAGTAGCCGGTTCTAATGGAATGGTAGGTTCGGGTACCTCTATTTTTATTCGTGGTTTTAATACCATTTCCGGAAGTAACCAGCCTCTATTTGTAGTTGATGGAATTCCTATTGACAATGGTGGCGGTGGCAATGCATTACAAACAGGTACTTCAAATAGTAATAGGGCTGTTGACCTCAACCAGGATGATATTGAAAGTATCAGCATCCTGAAGGGACCTGCAGCAGCTGTTTTATATGGTTCAAGGGCTGCTTCCGGAGCTATAATCATTACAATGAAAAAGGGGAAGGCGAAAACAAAGAACAATATCCAATTCAGTAACTCAACTCAATGGGTTACGGTAAACAGAACCCCCGATTATCAAAATCAATATGCACAAGGTGGTGTTCAGGGCGGTGCTTTTAACCCTAACTCAAACTTGTCCTGGGGGCCTGAGATTACAGGGCAAAACGTAACCAATTTTCTTGGCAGGCCAGAACAATTGACCGCTTACCCTAATAACGTTACAGACTTGTTTCAGACCGGAATGAATATTCAAAATAATATCAGTTTTTCCGGAGGGGGTAATAACACAACCTTCCGTCTTAGTTTAGGCAATCTTTACGAAACTGGTGTAATTGATAATAACCAACTCGTTAGAAATAATTTTTCCTTTATCGCAAACACAAAAGTTACCGATAAATTTAATGTTGGGTTTAATGGCCAGTACATTAACAGCCGTTCAAAAAGAACTCAACAAGGTAATCAGCTTTCAAATCCTCTTTTCAGAGGCTGGTTTTTACCCAAAAATATCAGCTTGAATAATTTTCCCGCCTTTAATCCTGACGGATCTAAGGCTCCTTACTTTGATGCAACGGACAATCCATTATGGGCAATAAAAGCAATAAAAAATGATGATTTTGTAAGCCGCTTTATTGGTAATGTCAATTTTAAACTTGACCTCACCTCCTGGATGAATATCACCTACAAACTTGGTGGTGATTTTTTTAACAGAACAGTACAGGCTTATGATGAAATCGGTGCCTTAGGTCAGGCTAATACAGCCTCCGGTGGTGCAGGCGCAATATTGGAGGATAATGATAATACCTTCAATTACTTCTCTTACCTGAATCTTAATTTTAAAAAGAAAATTAAAGATTTTGACATGAGCCTGGTAGTGGGTAATGAAGCTGCCTGGAGAGGGGTTCGCTTTACACGGGTCATTGGCCGTACTCTTTCAGTACGTGGTTTCCGAAACCTAACAAATGCCTCTGTATTTAATCCTTCCAATTTCAGGGCCAAGCAATTACTGGTTGGCGTTTATGGTGATTTTTCCGTTGGTTATAAAGGGATTGCAACGCTTCAGGTAAGTGGCAGAAATGACCATTCATCTACATTTTCTGAAAATCAGCGTTCCTTCTTTTACCCTGCATTTGCAGGAACAATTGATATTACGCAGGCGATACCCGGACTACGAAATAAAAATTTAATCAGCTTCTGGAAAATATATGGCAACTACGCTAAAACGGGCAAAGAGGCCGGTGCATATGCTACAAATACTTTTTTTGTTGGCGGAGGTGCAGCTGATGGATTTGGCCCAACAATTTCTTTCCCCTATAATGGCCAAAATGGTTTTACATATGGCAATACAGCGGGAGATGCTAATCTTTCTCCTGAGTTTACCAGGAGCATTGAGTGGGGAACAGAATTACGTCTTATTAAAAATAGAATAGGGCTGGAACTTACCTGGTACAAAACCAATAGTACCGATATCATTTTCAGCGTACCATCATCTCCATCATCCGGTATTACCGGCTTTACTACCAACGCCGGAGAATTGGAAACAAAAGGATTTGAATCGTTATTAAACATTTCTGTTTTTAAATCGCCGAAATTTACCTGGGATATCAGCATGAACTATAGCCGTATCCGAACCATTACAAAGAAACTGGCAGCGGGAGTTCCCAATATTGTGCTGGCAGGATTTGTTACACCCAATGCAAGGCTTGAAGTGGGTAAACCATATGGTATTTTATTTGGTTCTGTATTTAGGAGAACTACCACTGGCGAGTATGCATTAACAGCTGCCGGGCTGCCTCAGCTGGCTGCAGATAATGCCCAGATTGGCGACCCTAACCCGGACTGGACAATGGGTATAAATAATGAGTTTAGTTTTAAAGGCATTACATTATCCTTCCTCCTTGATATCAGGCAGGGTGGGGATGTATTTAGCAGAAATATTGGTGACCTTCGTCGTTCAGGTGTGGCTGCTGAAACAGCAGAGTTTCCGAGGTTTAACGCCAATGGAACACCTACAACTCCGTATGTTATTCCGGGAGTATTGCCAAATGGTTCTAAGAATAATATAGGTGTAACAGCAAATCAATATTGGGGAACATTTTTTGCATTTGGCACTGGAGAGAGCTATATTTTTGACGCAAGTTGGGTTCGCCTTCGTGAGTTATCACTGGGGTATAAACTTCCGGCTAAGGTTTTTGCAAAAACTATACTTGGAGGAGCTGAGTTTGGTGTTACCGGACGTAATCTTTTCCTGTATGCACCCAATTTCCCCCATTTTGATCCTGAAAATAATGTGCTTGGGGTAAGTAATGCGCAAGGTCTTGAATTTAACGGATTGCCAAGTGTGAGAAACGTTGGAGTATATCTTAAATTAAACTTATAACTCAACTAAATCTATTAAATATGAAATCATATATAAAATTTATTCAACTGGGGCTTCTGGGAACTTTTTTTTCCTTGAGCAGTTGTGATAAAAACCTTGATATTAATACAAGTCCCAATGCATTAACTGCTGCGCCTATTCAAAATGTGTTAACAAATATTACCGTTAACGTTGGATTTTCGGATGGCAGTGATATACATCGTTTCACTGCCCTTTGGGTACAGCAATTTGCGGGGCAAGGTGCTGCCGGCACACAAAATCTGGAATATGAACGCTATAATATTCAAAGCACTGACGTAAACAATCTTTGGAGTACCTATTATGCAACCATACTTCCAGATTGTGATTATATCATCGCAAACAGTCCAGGTAGCCCTCATTACAGCGGTCTTGCTAAAGTAATAAAAGCTTATGTTTTCAGCAAGGTAGTTGACATGTGGGGCGATGCCCCTTATAGCGAAGCTTTAAAAGGCACCGCTATTACTGCTCCTAAATATGATGATGATGCAGCTATATATCCTCAGTTGATAACACTTATTAATGATGGTATTACAGAACTTGGCCAGGCCACTTCAGCAATATCTCCCGGTACTAACGAAACAATATATGGTGGCAACAGAACAAAATGGATAAAATTTGCCAATACATTTAAGCTACGTTTGTTTTTACGATACAGTGAAATTAATCCGGCCCAGGCTAAAACAAATATTGATGCCTTAATTGCATCAGCTGGTACCAATTTTATCCTTGCTAATGCAGATAATTTTCAAATGCCATTTGTAAATGCAACTAACGCTCAAAACCCAATTGACCAATTTGAGGTACGTCGTTTAGATCAATTTTTCCCGCATAAAAATCTGGTGGATATGATGAACGGCAGGCTAGACCCCCGCAGGCCTTTTTATTTTACTCCTTTTCCTTATAACTCTTCCCCTGCTACATACAGGGGTGCCTTACCCGGCGAAATCCAATCATGGGCTTACAGCAGATTACATACTTTCCTGAGAGGAGCACAAACAAAGATACCTGTAATGTCCACAGGTGCTCCAAATACTGGTGGCATTCCTTCTTCAGGAGCTAATGCTGCAACTTATACTGGTGATGCCCCAATCAGAATGCTGACTTTTGCTGAATATAATTTTATAAGGGCTGAAGCAGCACTCAGGTTTGCTTCTCCAGGTTCTGCACAAACATTTTTTTCAGACGGTATAACAGCTTCTATGCAAGCGGCTGGTGTTGCAGCTCCTGATATTGCAACCTATCTTGCTGCAAATGGAACACTAAGTGGCACTCCTGCACAACAACTGCAGCGTATTATTGAAGAAAAATATGTGGCTAATTACGGGGTATCTCTTGAGCCATTTAATGATTACAGAAGAACAGGCTACCCTATACTAACACCATCGCCAACATCTGTTTTAACCGGCGGTATCCCTACCATTTACTTTTATCCGCAAAGTGAGATTAATTCTAATCCGAATGCAGTCCAAAAAACTACTTTATTTCAAAAAGTATTTTGGGATAATTAATATTTAAGATTTCTAATGCATAAAAAAAGACCCCGGATTTGCCGGGGTCTTTTTTGTTTCTTTAATCTTGGTAAAACAAGTAATAGGGGATTAACGCTTATACAAATCTGGCAATTGATTCCCATATCTGTATAAAACATTTCTCTGGTTGGTACTGATTTAACTAACAACTGGAAAAATTTGCAGCTAAAACTATAAGATCACTTCAGCACTTCAGCGAGTTTTTCTTCCAAAGCACTTCCCCGCAATCTTTCTGCAATTATTTTTCCTTCCGGGTCCACTAATATATTATAGGGGATACCCATTTCTCCAAAACCATACAAAGAAACAACAGGACTATTCCATTCCATCAGATCGCTTACCTGTGTCCAGGTAAGGTTATCATCCTTTACAGCTTTCATCCATTTATCTTTTTGTCCGGGTCTGTCTAATGAAACACCAAGAACAGTAAAGTTTTTATCCCTGAATTTATTGTATGCTTGTACTACGGCAGGATTTTCCTGACGGCAGGGGCCACACCAACTGGCCCAAAAATCAACCAGCACATATTTACCTTTAAAAGAACTTAGTTTAACCTCTTTACCAGAAGGATCAGGCAATGCAAAATCGGGAGCTGGCTTACCAATTCTTCCGGATAACAAAGCCTTCTGTTGCTCTTCTGCATTCTTTTGTTCATCCAATTGTTTTTTTATGGATGCTACTCCGTTATTGGATGGATGCTTTGCGGCTAGGTCATCAACAATTTTTTTTACTTCATCGTTGGTAAGGGCTTCTAATTTATAATTGGGATTGTTAGCACTAGATTGAAAATAGCCCAGTTCAAACATGGTTAACGCCGGATTATTGGATTTTTTTATTGCTTCATCAAACATAGTTCTGGTATCGGCAGATATGGCCAGCTGTTCATTTTCCAAAGCCATCAATACACTGTCTTTGGCTCCTGCTTCTTGTAAACTGTCTATTGCACGGTCTTTGAAAAAGACAGCCTGCAACTGGCTGTTGAATGCAAACATAAACTCCTTCATCTGGTTGCTGGCTTCAGAGCCTTTCACTTCATACTTATCAGGAAACTCTTTATTGTCCTTGCTGAATGTAACATCCACTGTTACCTTTTTTGCATCGTTGATAACGGATGCAAAAGGATAATTACTTTTATCAAGCCGGAGATTAAATACACTGGCTTCTGTGGCATCAGCTTTTAGTGAGTACTTACCGTCTTTTCCTACTTCGGCAGAATCAACCAGCATGGCCTGCATGGTAGCCATGGGTAATATTTCGAGGTAAATCATTTTACCGGAATTATTGGTAATAGTTCCGCTTACTACAAACGTTCCTCCAGTGGATTTGTCTTTGCAGGAAATGAACGATACTGCAACCACTGCTACAAAAAAGATTCTTTTCATCTGTATAATTTTAATTTTTCACCGCAGAGAAAGGAGACCGCCGAGAATTCACAGAGTTTTCTCAGCGTAACCTCTTTTTCTTATGTTCTCTGCGTTTAATGTTTTTATTTATCGCCTTTTAATTTTTCTAACAATAGCTCATTGGTGATTTTGGGGTCAGCTTTTCCTTTTGATTGTTTCATCACTTCACCCACGAATAAGGCCAGCAATCCCTTCTTTCCTTTTTGGTATTCTACCACCTTATCTGCAAATTTCTCCAATACCTTGTCAATAATCGGTCCGATGGCCGACACATCTGATTGCTGAATAAGATTTTCTTCTGCTGCAATTTGTTCTGGTTTTTTATCTGGGTTGTTTACCAGTTGTGCAAACAATTTTGTGGAAGCTGCTGAAAAACTGACTTTGCCACTGTCTACCAACTTAATTACCCCGGCTAATTGCTCAGGACTAACAGGAAACTCTTCTATTTGTTTATTATTTTCATTCAACCATGATTTAACAGGACCAAGCATCCAGTTGGCCGCCGCTTTATACCTCACCCCAGCCTTCGCTAAAGCTTCGGCTGACAAGCCCTGCCCCTCTCCACTTTGTGGCGAGGGGAGAAAGGGAATTATGTTTTCAAAATAATCTGAAAAAATTTTTTCCTCGGTCAGTACTGCTGCATCGTATTCAGAAAGTTTTAATTCGGAAGTGTATCTTTTTATTCTTTCCTCCGGCAATGCAGGAATACTCTGACGTATCCGGTCAATAAACTCATCCTGCAAATGGAAGGGAGTTAAATCCGGCTCGGCAAAATAACGGTAGTCATCTGCATCCTCTTTATCCCGGATGGCAGTTGTAGTTCCATTGTTCGCATCAAAACTTCTTGTTTGCTGAATGATTGTTCCTCCTGATTCTATTATATCAATCAGCCGTTTTGCTTCTACTTCTATAGCCCTTTTCACATTCCGGATGGAATTAAGATTTTTCACTTCTACCCGGGTACCCAATTTTTCATCTCCTTTTTTGCGAACAGAAATATTGGCATCGCAGCGAAGGCTGCCTTCTTCCATGTTGCCGTCACATATTTCTAAATAGCGGACTAATTGCCTCACTTCGGTTAAATATACAAAAGCTTCATCACCGCTTCTGAGGTCAGGCTCACTCACAATTTCAATTAATGGGGTACCGGCCCTGTTGTAATCAATGCTGGTATTAACCTCATCCACATCATGCAGACTTTTACCCGCATCTTCTTCCATGTGAATACGGTTGAGGCGAATATTTTTTTCAATTGCTGAACCCGGTGAAGATTCGGTCTTTATTTTCACAAACCCTCCTGCACATATAGGCGTAGTATGCTGCGAAACCTGGTAACCTTTCGGTAAATCGGGATAGAAATAATTTTTGCGGGCAAAATAGTTTTGCTTTTCAATTTCACAATGACAGGCCAGCCCCATTTTAATAGCAAACTCAATAGCTTTCCTGTTCATCTTAGGCAGTGTACCGGGATGGCCCAGGGTGATGGGGCTTACATGAGTGTTTGGTTCTGCACCAAAAGCAATGCTGTCACCACAAAACAATTTGCTTTTGGTAAGCAACTGGGCATGTACTTCAAGTCCCACTACTATGTCATAATCATTTTGATTGTTCATACTTGAAATGTTCTTCTGACCAGAAATTCAGGCAGAGAAAATTTGTACGCTTTTATACTAAGGCTTTTAAAATTAAGGAGCCCACCTTCGCCAAGGCTTCCAAATTAGGCAGCCCATCTTCGCCACGGCTTCGGTGGGCAAGCAAAAATAGCCCATTTGAGGGAGTAGCTGCCCATGAAATCAGGGCATACGCATTAAAATTGCTTTAGAACTTCTTTAAAATGAAAAATGGGAACACGGATGACACAGATTAGACGGATGTAAACGGATTTTGTGGCTGTCTCAAAAGTAAACGTAGCACAACGAACACTAAGAAAACACAAACCCGATAGCTATCGGGTTCACAAAGAAAAATTCCTTTACTTTCAATACGTTGTGTTCTTCGTGAAA
>JBKJIX010000002.1:0-9934 GCA_046598205.1 Chitinophagaceae bacterium | reverse complement strand
GATTTTTTTGAAAACTTTCACGGTGTATCTAAAGAGCAGGTACAAGGGGTGCTGGAATCAGCGGCCAGGTTATTTCAATCCTCTAAATTGGAGAAAATAAATGAAATTATTGCTTGATGAAAATGTGCCGGTCAAACTCAGATACCGTTTTTCAGAAAGGGGAATTCAGGTATCAACAATTTCAGAACAAAAATGGAATTCTAAAAAAAACGGTGAACTGCTACAGTTGATGATGGATGCAGGATTTACTCACCTTATCACTTTTGACAGCAGCCTTTCTTTTCAACAAAATTTAGTAAAGTTCCCGATAACGTAATTATTATCACTGCCCCTTCAACAACTATGACACCATCATGAAAATGTTTGATGAAATAATAAAGACAATAAATTCAGCCGTTGCAGGCCCCAACGTTGCAGCTTACAATAAAAGAGAAACCAAATAAACCGAAAGGTAACCACCTTATTTTCATGAGCAGACCAACAGACGACTCTTACCGCCACAAAGGCCTTCGCAAAAAATTGGTACAGCTTATCCATTCTAAAGGTATTACTGATGACAGGGTGCTGGATGCAATATTAGAAGTACCCCGCCATTATTTTCTGGATTCTGCTTTTGATGAAAAGGCGTATGAAGACAAGGCTTTTCCCATTGGTGAAGGGCAAACTATTTCACAACCTTATACCGTGGCGTATCAAAGCCAATTGCTGGAAGTGAAACCATTTATGAAGGTGCTGGAGATTGGAACCGGCAGTGCATACCAAGCCGTAGTGCTGGCAGAAATGGGTGCACAGGTTTATACCATTGAACGTCAAAAAAAGTTGTATGATTCCAATAAGTCATTTGATTTTTTAAAAAAATACAAATCCATTAATTTTTTTTATGGTGATGGATATTTGGGCTTGCCTACCTATGGCCCATTTGACAGAGTAATCATTACTGCCGCCGCCCCGGAAATTCCACAAAAATTAATTGAACAATTAAAACCTGCCACGGCAGGCAAGCCTGGCGGTATTATGGTGATTCCACTCGGCTCCGGCGATGTGCAGCAAATGATGCGGCTAACAAAATTGGAAAATGGTTCTTTGAAAGAAGAAGTGTTCGATCATTTTTCTTTTGTACCGATGCTGGGGGGGAAGGAGACTTGAGGAATATCGAATGCCGAACAAGGAATTAAGAACGAAGAAGTATAGTGAACTTCATTTCGATATTCTTCATTCCTTGTTCATCTGTTCATTATTCAATCAAACAAATTGCTCCAACAACTCTATCCTTTTATCAATCGGTGGATGCGTAGCAAACATATTATCCCAGGAAGCAGACTTGTGAACAGATGGTTTTGGATTATCAATAAATAATTGTGCTACATCACGGCTTTCAACGGCTTCTATCAGCGGGTCGCCGGAAATTTTTCGTAGTGCATTGGCAAGGGCATAAGGTTTCTTGGTTATTTCTGCAGCACCGGCATCTGCCAGGTATTCTCTTTTCCGGCTGATGCCAAACCGAAGAAGTATAGAAATCAAATAAGCAACGGCTGTAATAACGATAGCAATTAAAATTATTCCACCACTGCCTTTACTGTCTTTGCTCTTTTTTCCGGAGCCAGCAAAACGAAGACTGCGAAAAGCTAGTTCAGCCAAAAAAGCAAAAATGCCAACAAAGATGATGGACACAATCAACAGACGAACATCCCTATTTTTAATATGAGTGATCTCATGGGCAATCACACCTTCCAGTTCATCATCATCTAATTTATTAATGATACCTCTTGACAGGGAAACAGAATAGCTGCGGTTATTGATGCCGCTGGCAAAAGCATTTAGCGAATCATCTTCGATGATATAGACTTTTGGCATTGCCATTCCCTGCGAGATGCAAATATTTTCTACGAGGTTATAGACTCTCTTGTTTTCTGTCCTGTCCAATGTTTTACTACCAGTAGCCATTCTTATAAAAGCAGAATGACCGGCCCATGCAATCAGAAACCATATACCAACTCCGCCAAGCACAGCAGGAGCCGATTGCAGAAAAATGGTGTTCGGGTCAATGCCATGTTCCTTTTGCAGAAAATAAACGAGTGCATAAAGCATTGCCAGCAGTAATGCCGGGAATGCAATCAATAATAACAATGAATTGAAATTATTCTTACGAATTTGCTTATCAAGTCCAAAATATTGCATGGGAAGTACAGTAAGCAAACTTCGATTGGCGGACCAATCAAAAATCTGCAATCAAAAATCAGAAATTAATCTTTGGTGGTTCTTCCATTTGCTTCCTTGAATCTTCTCCCAGGTCAAACATTATTTCCCGTTTGAAACCAAAGTTTTTTGCAATCAGATTGCTGGGGAATGACTCAACAGAATTATTATACTCCGTAGTAGCAGCATTAAAGAAGCGTCTTGCAGCGGCCAGTTTATTTTCAATATCGCTAAGTTCTTCCTGTAATTGTAAAAAATTCTGATTGGCTTTTAAATCAGGATATGCCTCTACCTGCACTTTCAATCCGGCAAGGGCGGTTGTCAGTTGTTGTTCTGCTACAATTTTTCCATCAATCGTGGTGGCTGCCATAGCAGCACTGCGGGCCTGGGTAATTTTTGTCAATACTTCTTTCTCATGGCCTGCATAACCCTTCACTGTATCCACCAACTGGGGTACAAGGTCATGCCGCTGGCGGAGTTGCACATCAATATCCGCAAAAGCGTTTTGTCTTCTGTTGCGCAAACGAACCAATCCGTTGTACAAGCTTACCAACCAAATGGCAATTAGTACAAGGACACCGACTAAAATTAATACTGGCATAGTTGTTTATTTTTTAATAGACATTGAAATTAGTGAAAAAAAACACGGATTAGTGAATTTTTAAAATGGATTAAACGGACCGAGCATCATTATTTTAGTTTTCTGTGGCAAACCACATGAGACTATAAATTTTCAGGAAAAATCTGCGAAATCCATTTCCAATCCCATTCATCCGTGATTCTTCTTATCTTTCCTCATCATTTTTTACCTATGCGTATCATTCCATTTGCCATTTCCACAATCGTTACTGCCGGACTTGTATTTGCCTTTAACCGGCCGCTTGGCCCATTGCCAATGCCACTGGGAAAGTTTATAAGTCCGCAGCATGGTTTCTGGCAGAATGCCGAGCCAGCTGGAAAAGACTTCGATGCCGACCTTTCATTTCCTGATTTGAAAGGAAAGGCAGAAGTGTATTTTGATGATCGTTTAGTGCCGCATGTATTTGCAGAAAATGACGAAGATCTGTATTTCATCCAGGGTTACCTGCATGCAAAATTCCGTTTGTTCCAGATGGATTTGCAGACAAAAGCTGCCGCAGGCCGTGCCAGTGAGATTGCAGGAAAAAAAGCTATCAATTTCGATAAAGAACAAAGACGGCTTGGTATGGTGTACGCAGCTGAGAATGCGATGAAAGAATTGGATAAAGACCCGCAATCAATAGCCATGTTTGATGCTTATACAAATGGGGTAAATGCGTATATCAACTCTTTAAAGGCCAGTGAGATACCAATAGAATACAAAATGCTTGACATTACACCAGAAAAATGGACCAACATCCGCACTGCATTGTTATTAAAAATGATGGCGAAAATGCTGTCATCAGGAACAGAAAATGATTTGGCCAACACTAATGCAAAATCGGTATTCATCCCTGATGAATTAAAAATGATGTACCCGCAAGTACCAGATTCGTTAGAACCGATAGTTCCAAAAGGAACGGTGTTTGAAAAGCCTGGAATCGTTCCAATCAAGCCTGTATCTGCCGACTCATTATATTTTGGTAAAAAAGAAACTATAACGGCTCATGAAATTTCAAAGCCGGATATAAATAATGGTAGTAACAACTGGGTAGTGGCAGGCAGTAAAACACAAAGTGGTTCTCCCATTCTTTGTAATGACCCGCATCTTGAATTGTCGTTACCTTCTATCTGGTACGAAATGCAGTTGCAAACACCTACCAGCAATACCTATGGTGTTTCATTACCGGGCAGTCCCTTTGTTATTATTGGATTTAATGATAGCATAGCCTGGGGTGTTACTAATGCACAGCGGGACGTAAAGGATTATTATGAAATAAAATTCAAAGACAAAACGAAAGAAGAATATTGGTTCAACGGTAAATGGGAGAAAACAACCCGCAAAGTAGAAACGATAAAAGTAAAAGGTGGGAAAGATATACTTGATACTGTTGCTTATACTGCATTTGGCCCGGTAATGTTTGATGAAAGTTTTTCAAATGATTTATCAAATAAAAGAAACCTCGCTGTTCGTTGGGTGGCACATGATGCCAGCAACGAAGCGGTTACATTTTATAAATTGAACCGGGCAAAGAATTATGATGATTACGCAGCGGCCATCAAAACATTTGTATGTCCGGGACAAAATTTTGTATTTGCATCCAAGGGTGGCGACATTGCCATCTGGCAGCAGGGAAAATTTCCGGCTCGGTGGGACAGGCAGGGTTTATATATAATGCCGGGAGAGGACAGCAGCTATATGTGGCAGGGTTTTATTCCACAAACAGAAAATCCACATAGTAAGAATCCGGAAAGAGGATTTTTAGAAAGTGCCAATCAGCGGCCTGTTGATTCAACGTATCCTTACTTCATTCCCGGTAGTTATATTACTGCAAGAGGTATTACTATCGAAAGAAAATTAGCTGCCATGTCTGGTATTACACCAACTGATATGATGCAGTTGCAGCAAAATTATTTTAATACTATGGCAGAAGATATGCGGGATATATTTTTAAAGAATATCAAAGAAAATGAACTGAATGCTAGTGAGAAAAAATATCTGGATTTGTTTAAGAACTGGGATTTGATGGGTTCGCCTGATTCAAAAGGGCAAACCGTATATCAATGCTGGATGGATAGTTTGATGATGGGAATCTGGCAAGATGATTTATCAAGAACAAAACCGATATCACCCTGGCCATCGGAACAAACAACAATGGAATTACTGAAGAAAGACTCGGCCATGAAATTTATTGATGATATTACTACTCCTCAAAAAGAAACATTGTATGATGTAGTAACTAAAGCATTGAAAAAAGCATCCGTTGGTTTGGCAAAAGAGGAAGCAGCAGGAAAATTAGAGTGGACTAAATTCAAAAACCCGACGGTATATCATTTAATAAAAGATTTAAAAGGGTTTGCAAGGCCGGGACTAAAAGTGGGTGGTGCAGGTAATATAGTAAATGCTGTTACCCATAGCCACGGCCCAAGCTGGAGAATGGTTGTGCAAATGACTACACCAACCGAAGCCTATGGTGTGTACCCTGGTGGGCAAAGCGGAAACCCCGGCAGTAAATATTACGACAACTATATTGATAATTGGGTAGAAGGAAAATATAATAAACTTTGGTTTATGCGGGATGGCGATCGAACCGATAAAAATGTAAAGTGGGTGATGAAGTTTAAGAAAGCTTAGTAAATATGATAATGTGAGAATGCGGAAATTTGAAGATGGAGAGTTGTTCCTGAGAAACCAGTTAACTAATAAACTAATTAACCAATAACACATGAAATTTTTAACGGCAACATTTTTAACCGCATTACTGGCTTTTATCAGCGGTTTATTTCTGCCCTGGTGGGGAGTAGCCATTACTTCTTTATTAGTTGCTATGGTGGTACATCAGAAAGCAGGCAAAGCATTTTTGGCCGGTATGCTCGGTGTCTTTCTCTTATGGGCTGGCCTTGCCTGGTGGATTGATATGAAGAACAATGGAGTGTTGTCGACGAAAGTAGCGTCGGTACTTCCACTGGGTGGTAATGCCATTTTATTAATACTATTAACAGGCATCGTTGGTGGTCTTGTAGCCGGCTTTGCAGCAATGAGTGGCAGCTTTCTCCGTACTACCAATAAATGATGTTAAACCTTTCTAAAGAAGCGACAGTAATGGTGCTAAAAACTATTTGATGAAGCTATATTGTCGTACCAATTTATTATGAAACAAACCCTCCTCATTTTTACGTTATCTTTTTTTTCTCTGATAGCTCATTCTCAAAAAATTAAAGGCGTAGTTACAGATAACAACGGGAAAACATTACCCTTTGCTTCTGTTTTTATTAAAGAGAATAACAAAGGTACCAATGCCAATAGCGAAGGAAAGTATTCATTAAAGCTGGAACCCGGACAATATACATTGGTCTGCCAGTATGTTGGCTACAAAAAGGACGAACAGAAAATCACCATCGCTAATGATGACCAGGACCTAAATTTTATTCTTACTATCCAGGAAATGACACTGAGTGAAGTGGTAATAAAGAATGGAGAAGACCCTGCCTACCAGATCATTCGTAATACTATTAAAAAACGAACTTATTACGAAAGCCAGTTGAATAAGTTTCAGTGTGAAGTTTATACAAAAGGCCAGTTGCGTTTAAGAGATTATCCTAAAAAAGTTTTCGGACAGAAAGTAGATTTTGAAGATGGCGACACCAGCAAACAAAAAATGCTCTATCTCTCTGAAACAGTTTCTAAGTATGCAGTGGATAAGCCCAATAAAGAAAAGGTAGAAGTCATTTCATCCAAAGTAAGCGGACAAAGTGATGGGTTTGGATTAAGTGCTCCCCGTTTCAATTCATTCTATAGTAACAATGTATCTTTTGGAGAAAGACTTAACCCCCGTGGATTTGTATCGCCTATTGCAGAAAGTGCATTGAACTTCTACCGTTATAAATTAGAAGGCTCTTACTTTGAAGACGGACGGGAAATTTCTCATATTAAAGTAACACCCAAAAGAAAATACGAACCATTATTCACTGGCTATATTGATATTGTAGTTGATGATTGGCGCATTCATTCGGTTCAGTTGTTGCTTACAAAAGCATCGCAGATGGAAATAATGGATACGTTGAGAGTGGAACAATTGTACAGGCCGTTGAATAAAGAAGTTTGGTATATTGCCAGCCAGGTCATTTATCCGGCGGTAAAGTTTTTAGGTTTCGATGCTTACGGAAGTTTTGTAAATATTTATTCTGACTTCAATGTGGAGCCGCAGTTTGATAAGAAGTCTTTTAATAACACCGTTTTAAAATACATAGACAGTGCTAACAAAAGACCCAACGAATATTGGGAAAAAACTAGACCACTTCCATTGATGGTGGAAGAAGTAAAAGATTATAAACGAAAAGATAGTTTGGAAATAGTAAGAAAAAATCCCCGATACCTTGATTCACTGGATAAAAAAAGAAATAAATTCAAGCTGGTGCCGGCCCTGCTTTTAGAACAAACTTTTACTTATCAGCGTAGCCGCACCACATTTAGTTTCCGACCGTTTACTGAACTCGTTGCCTTTAATCCGGCGGAAGGTTGGGTTATCAATCCTGATGTTACCTGGACAAAACGTCTGGATACAAATTCCCTTAGCAGGAGAAGCATTGCTATATCACCAGTACTCCGTTATGGCTTTACCAATAAACATTTTAATGCTCACCTGGGAGTTGTGTATAGGTTTGGTAAAAAATATGCTGCTTCAGTTAGTGTTTCAGGCGGTAAACGGGTTTTTCAATTCTTCAACAATAGCCCGGTAGGGCAGCGGGGAAATTCTCTTTCCTCATTACTTAATGAAGAAAACAGGATGAAAACCTATGAAGCAGCTTTTTTACGGGGTAGTTATCGCCAGGGTGTTGGCAACGGGCTTTTTATTACCACTGCTTTTCAATACCAGGACAGGCAACCATTAGATAACAAAACAACTTACACCTGGCGGGATAAGCCCGGCATAGAATATACACCCAACTATCCAACGGAATTGCTTACACGGAATATTCAACGTCACCAATCATTGACAGGCTTACTGGGTATTAGCTGGCAACCGGGAACAAAGTATATCGAATTGCCCGATAGAAAAATAAGTATCGGGTCTAAAATGCCGCTTTTTGATTTACTATATACACAAACCCTTGGCACTTTATTCGGTAATGATGCTGATTTCAGCAAATGGAAATTTACCATAACTGATAATTTGAACCTTCATTTGCAGGGAGAACTGAGTTATAAATTAGGAGTTGGAGGATTTTTAAATAATACTAATGTAGAAGTACCCGACTATATGCACTTTAATGGTAATCTCTCCAGCTTTGCCACCGAGTACAGAAATAGTTTTCAATTATTGCCCATCTACGATTATAGCAATACCTCAAAATTTTATTCACTGGCACACATCGAACATAATTTCAACGGATTTTTGACCAATAAAATACCGGGCATTAAAAAATTAAATCTCTACCTGGTAGCAGGTGTTAATGGCTTATATATTAACAGCAATAAATATTATTACGAATATTTTGTTGGGTTCGATAATATTTTAAAACAGTTCAGGATTGATTTTGTGCAGTCGTTCCAAAATGGAAAACCCTGGCAAACCGGATTTAAGTTAGGCCTAAGCCGCAAGGGCAACAGGGGTAATGATGATTGGCCGTAGTCCCGTTTTTTTACCGCAGAGAACGGGAGGACGCCAAGTTAACGCTGAGGTTTCTGCGAAATCTCCTTTTCTCTTGCGAGGCTTTGCAGAAGCAACCTCTTTTCTCCTCTTAGCTTATCTTTGCCCTGCTTTACAAATTTTGCCCAACCTGCAATTGGGTTCCGACAAGTCGGGATAAAATTTAAACAACATGGCTCAACTACACAATCGTATCTCCCGGAAGGAGTTGAAGGAACTTATTTTAAAAGACCCCACTCCAAGAACTACCATTTCATTTTATTGCTATTTCAAGATAGAAGAGCCTTCGGCTTTCAGGGATGAGTTGTATACGCAATTGAAAGAACTGGGAGTGATGGGTAGAATTTACCTGGCACAAGAGGGGATAAATGCACAGATAAGTTTGCCAACCGCAAACATAGACACCTTTAAAAACTATTTGTATTCAATTGAACCGCTGAATGGCATCCGCTTAAACATTGCTGTGGATGATGATGCCCGTCCCGATAATTTCGGGGGTAAGAGCTTTTATGTTTTAGATATAAAAGTCCGCAATAAAATTGTGGCCGATGGAATTAACGACCCCGATTTTGATATGGCCAACAGGGGAAAGTATGTAAATGCCGAACAGTTCAATCTGTTGACAAATGACCCAGATACTGTTGTTATTGATATGCGGAACCACTACGAATATGAAGTAGGACATTTTGAAGAGGCGATTGAAGTACCGAGTGATACATTCCGGGAGCAATTGCCGATGGCGGTGGATATGATGAAAGCTGATAAAGAGAAAAACATTATCATGTACTGCACCGGTGGTATTCGTTGTGAAAAAGCATCGGCTTATATGTTGCACAAAGGATTTAAAAATGTATTTCACTTGGAAGGAGGCATTATCAATTATGTAAACCAGGCAAAAGAAAAAGGACTGCCCAATAAATTTCATGGAAAGAATTTTGTATTTGACCAACGGTTAGGAGAGAGGGTGACTGACGAAATTATCTCCAATTGCCACCAATGCGGCAAGCCTGCCGACACCCATGTTAATTGTGTAAATGATGCCTGCCATCTTTTGTTTATCCAATGCGATGAGTGTAAAACGAAAATGGAAGGAACCTGTAGTAAGGAATGTTTTGATTTCATTCATTTGCCTGAAGAGGAACAAAAAGAGAAAAGGGCAGGAATTGATAAAGGAAGAAATGTTTTTAATAAGGCGAGGGAAAGAAGGATTAAGGATGGTTAAGGTTAGGGCTTGGCAATGTGGCGATATGCTGTGTTGTTTTATTAGCTCAGCATGTCGCTGAGTAATGAATAATAAAGCCGGGAATTTATTCTATAGCCTGGCTTGGCTAAACTATGCTAATACTCTTTTTTTGATTACACTTGACGAACGTTTTTTTGTCGTTGATGTTTTCAACGGCATTTTTCGACCAGTTGCTTTATAATAAGCAATTATTTCACTAATTTTTTTTCTGTCTGCTGCTGTCAAC
>JBKJIX010000148.1:0-19359 GCA_046598205.1 Chitinophagaceae bacterium | reverse complement strand
ATGAATTATGCTTACAAACCACGAAAAAGGCTTTATCGAATATTGGGAAGCAAACAGGTTGGTCAAAAAAAAGGTATGGAAGCAACTGGCGGTAGGGCTTCCGCTGGCTGTTGCTATCGTTATATCCATTTCAATTAATATAATTTTCCGGTGGCACAAGGAAGCTGAAAAAGTTATGAAAAGGGAAAATGCCTCCCTGGTCATTGTCCTGATTGGAGCCTCTCTTTTAATAGTGGTATTTATTGTAATTTTTTCTGCCCGCCATCGCTGGGAGATGAATGAACAGCATTACAAAGAACTGCTGGCGAAAAAAGATGTATAAATTTTCCTGCTTTTTTGCAGCAAAACAGGCCTTCCGGTGGTCTAATACTCGGATTTACCGTTTTAAAAGAAAATAATGAAAAGAACAGTTGTTATTTTATCGGGTTTTATGTTGTTATTTGGCGGTACATCCTGCTTAAAGGATAATAGCTGCCAGGATAAAACGGTGCAAAGCGAACAGGCTGCTATTACAGCTTATGCTACTGCCAATAGTATTACAGGTACATCTCATAGCAGCGGTGTTTATTATCAGGTTACAACTGCCGGCAGTGGGGTTACTCCAAGTGTTACTTCACAGGTTTCGGTGCGATACACCGGAAAATTGCTAAATGGGAATATATTCGATTCACAAACCGGAACCCCTGTTATTTTCGGACTGGGCGGTACCATTCCGGGTTTTCAGATTGCTTTACAATTGGTTCAAAAAGGAGGAACAATAAAATTTATCATTCCTTCATCCCTTGCCTACGGCTGTGCTGGTACTAATGGCATCCCCGGCAGTTCAATACTTTTTTTCGAAGTCCAACTTGTGGACGTTTTATAGTAGCTGAGACTATCTGCTTCTGCTTAACCCCGGACCAACTATCCGGGGTTTTTTAATTGATTTAATCAGCCGTTTCCATTTACAGCAAAACTTCGCCACCCCAATTGGCTAATTAGTATTTTTGATTCAAATCTTACCATTTGTCGTACGAAGCCATATCTGTATTTGATATTTTTAAAATAGGCATTGGGCCATCCAGTTCCCACACATTAGGGCCCTGGCGGGCTGCACAGCGGTTTGTGCAAACATTGCAGCAAAAAAATATTTTATTTGAAATAACTGAAGCAAGGGTTTTGCTATATGGATCGCTGGCTAAAACAGGTAAGGGGCATGGAACAGATGTGGCGGTGCAACTCGGTTTGTGTGGTGATGATCCTGTAACATTTGCCGTTGACCAGATAGCTGCGAAAATTAATGATATAGCAGCCATGAAAAAGATAGTGCTGCTTGGCTTACATGAAGTTGATTTTAATCCCAGCGATGATATTGATTTTCTAATCACTGAAACATTGCCACACCATCCCAATGCAGTTACATTTTTAGCTACATTAAGAAATGGCGAATCAATCGCCGAAACATATTATTCTATTGGCGGAGGCTTTGTTATTAAAGAAGGGGAAATTCTTTCAGCAAAAGATACTGCACAACTGCCTTTCCCGATAAATACAGCAGACGATATTTTGCATTGGTGTATAAAAACCGGCATGTCCATCAGTGAAATTGTGATGGAAAATGAAAATACCTGGAGAAACGAGAAGCAAACTAAAGAAGGGATGCTCAACATCTGGCGGGTGATGAAGGAGTGTATTTACCGGGGTGTTCATACACCGGGAATATTGCCTGGAGGCTTACATGTAAAACGCCGTGCCGAAGCGTTAAATAAAAAACTAATAAACGGTAAAGCTTACAGCGATTATGATTCATGGCTTTTGGCCATTCGTTCTGGCGGCAATGATTTTAAATATACATTGGATTGTGTCAGTTGTTTTGCCCTGGCGGTAAACGAAGAGAATGCTTCATTTGGCAGGGTAGTAACAGCACCAACGAATGGGGCGGCGGGTGTTATTCCGGCTGTGTTGCAATACTATATTGCTTTTTGTCCCGATAGCTATCGGGAGGTAAACAAAGAAGAGAAAATCCTTCAGTTCCTCTTAACGGCGGCGGAGATAGGAAGTATTTTTAAAAAAGGGGCAACTCTTTCTGCGGCAATGGGTGGTTGCCAGGCAGAAATTGGTGTTTCATCTGCCATGGCAGCAGCGGGGCTTACAGAATGTATGGGAGGCACACAAAAACAAGTGATGATGGCTGCTGAGATTGCCATGGAGCATCATCTTGGTTTAACCTGCGACCCGATTGGAGGTTTGGTGCAAGTGCCGTGTATTGAAAGAAATACGATGGGTGCTATAAAAGCGATAACCGCATCTCAATTAGCATTACAAAGCACCCCTGATTTCGCCAAGGTATCATTAGATGCTGTTATTAAAACCATGTGGGATACGGCGAAGGATATGGATTTTAAATATAAAGAAACTGCTGATGGGGGTCTGGCGATAAATGTTCCTTTAAGCCTTCCTGAATGTTAGGTCATGAATTTTTTCCAAGTTTTCTTAATACTGCCCATTGCTTTAAAGTCTCCCGGTAATTTATAGCAGGATAACCCAAAACAGTTTCACCATCTGCAATGTCATTTATTACTCCTGCTCCCAGACCAATTTTTACACCATTTCCGATGGTAACATGATCTTTTATTCCCGCCCTCCCCCCCATCACCACTCCATCACCAAGCGTTACTGATCCGGCAATGGCAGAGCCCCCGGCAATTAAACACATTCTTCCTATCTGGCAATTATGACCAATCTGTACCAGGTTGTCAATCTTAGTTCCATCGCCAATTGTTGTAGCACTGAATTTTCCTCTGTCAATACAAGTACCGCTACCTATTTCAACCGCATTGCCAATAATAACGGTACCTATCTGTGGAATTTTGACAATACTTTTTCCATCTGCACCGGGCCGGTACCCAAAACCATCAGCACCAATTGAAACATTGGGCTGAAAAATGCAATAAGCACCTACCTGGCATCTTTCTCGGATGACAGTACCTGGCCAGATGATAGTGGCTTTGCCAATAGTGCAATCATCAAGAACGGTTACGTTTGGATATAGGATTGCATTATCCTGAATTTTTACATTCGCACCAATGTAGCAGCCTGCACCTATTTTACAGCCTGCACCTATTGACGCAGTTGTATGAATATTGGCTGACGGATGTATGTCAGTATCAAAAACAGGCGAGTCAGGTGCAAATAACTCCAGCAAACAGGCAATAGCAAGGTCAACATTTTTTACTTTGATCAAAGCCCTGTTATCTCCCGGTTCAATAACAAGACTTTCTTCTATCAATGCGACAGAAGCTTTAGAAGTATTCCACAATGCAGCATACTTTTTACTGCCAATAAAAGTTATATGGGTTGGCCCGGCGAGTTTTATTTCTTCTGCTCCAGTTATTAGCTGGTTAGTACATCCGCTTAATGTTCCTTTTACTACTTCATTAATTTGTTCTAAGGTAAGTGACTTCATTGTGATATTATTTGAAAATATGGTTCTATAAAATTTTTATTGAAGGTAGTAACTAATGTTCATCTGCTATAAAAGCTTGCCTATTGTAGCCTGAACATCCAACCAAATGATTTACTCCGTAACTTCCCTTAAATATAACCACTGCCATGCGAAAGCTTGTATTTTTATATTGTTTGATCGTTATTCCTTGCTCTATATTCTGCCAGCAATTCGGTGGCAACCCACCTGCTCATAAATGGAAACAGATCAATACAGATTCTGCAAGAATTATTTTTCCGGAAGGATTAGACAGCCAGGCCAGCAGGGTAGCTTCCATTGTTCATTATCTCGCTGCTGCCAAACCAGTTTCGCTGGGAAATCAATTACAAAAAATAAATATTGTTCTGCAAAATCAAACCACCGTGCCAAACGGTTATGTGCAGCTTGGCCCTTTCCGCAGCGAATTTTTTCTTACACCCGATGTAAATAATTTCGGGCAAGGCAGCATTCCCTGGGCCGATCAATTGGCGATGCATGAATACAGGCATGTGCAGCAGTTCAATAATTTTAATAATGGTATCAGCAAACTGATGAAAACATTATTTGGCCAGCAAGGCTATGCTTTAGCCATTAACGCAGCTATCCCTGATTGGTTTTATGAAGGCGATGCAGTTTATAACGAAACAGTAGTAGCCAAACAGGGCAGGGGAAGGCTGCCACTTTTTCTTAATGCTTATCCATCTTTGTGGCAGTCGGCTAAAAAATATTCCTGGATGAAACTAAGGAATGGCTCATTTAAAGATTATGTGCCCAATCATTATAATTTGGGCTATTTGCTGGTTAATTATGGAAGAGAAAAATATGGAGCCGACTTCTGGACTAAAGTAACAAAGGATGCCAGTGCTTATAAAGGACTATTTTATCCTTTTCAATCTGCTATTAAAAAACATGCTGGAACAGATTACAAAACTTTCCGGGAACAGGCTTTTCAATCGTATAAAAAAAATACAGAAAGAATTACTGTTTCAAGGGATGACTATCTTTTTCCGGTAAAGAAAAATTATATTAACAATTATTATTTTCCTTACGCTGCCGGATCTGACTCTTTGATTTATTTGAAAGGAACCGCCAGGCATCGCCGTACATTCTTTATTAAGGATACAAAGGGTGAGCATAAACTGAGAGTGAAAGATATTTCTATTGATGAGCAATTCTCTTATCGCAATGGAAAAATTGTATATGCCGCATATGAAACTGATCCCCGCTGGGGCTGGAGAGATTACAGTGTTATTAAAGTATTGGATGTGGAAACAGGACAGCAACGAAAACTGACCAATAAGACAAAGTATTTTACCCCTGATATTTCAGCCGATGGCTCCAAAGTGGCAGCCGTGCAGGTAGATGTGAATGGCAGAAGTGAGTTACATATCATTGATGCGGCTAACGGACAAGTTCTAAAAACTATTCATTCATCAGATATTACTTTATTTACCGATCCCAAATTTATTGATGAAAACTCTTTAGTAACAGCGGTAAGATTAAGCGATGGAAAGATGGCATTGGCAACTGCGGATATTGCAACTGGCAATACGATGCGGCTTACATCACCTTCCTTTAATGTGGTAGGCTATCCCTGCGTCAATAATGGCATCATTTATTTTACCGCATCGTATGGTGGCAATGATGATGTATTTGCTTTGCGGATGAGCGATAAGAAGATTTACAAAATCAGCGATGGGCCATTAGGAAATTATTATGTAAATGTCGGGAATGGTAAAATAACATGGTCTGCTTTTACAGCGGAAGGTTATCAATTAAAGCAAATAAATGAAAAGGATATTGTTTGGAAAGAAATAGGTATGGCTGTGGCTGAGAAATTGGCAGATAAGTTTCCGGTAAGCCTTGCAGCAGAGTACGGCGATGTGCTATTGAATAAAGTACCGGGAAGAAATTTCCCTGTAAATAAATATAAAAAGGGAACCAAGCTCCTGAATTTTCATAGCTGGCGACCATATTATGAAGATCCGATTTTCACTTTCTCTCTGTACGGAGAAAATGTACTGAATACCTTGCAGACAGAATTATACTATTTGTACAATCAGAATGAAAAAACAAGTGCAGTTGGTTTTAGCGGGGTGTATGGTGCATGGTTCCCATATTTGAATTTTGGAACAGAGATGACTTTTAACCGGGAAGCTATTACTGGAAATAAACTTCGCCAATGGAATCAATTGGATTCAAGGATTGGTTTAAATATCCCTCTGAGCATGACGAGTGGGCAAACGTATAAGAATTTCAATATCGGTAGTTACTATTTTCTGCGCAATGAATTTAACCGGGGCTTCTTCCTGGATTCAATGGGTAATACTTCATTCAGTTATTTGCAACACTTTATTTCGTGGAGCCAGCAGGTGCAACAGGCAGTCCAGCATATTTATCCAAGATTCGCTTACGCTTTATCCGCTACCTATCGTCATGCCATTACAAAGTACGAAGGCAACCAGTTTATTACGAATGGTTCTTTGTACTTACCGGGTTTAATGTCTGCACATAGCCTTCTCTTAACTGGTTCTTTCCAGGAACGGGATACACTGGCCCAGGTTTCATTTGGCAACCGGTTTGCTTATGCAAGGGGCTATACAGGCCGTTATTTTTCAAGAATGTGGCGATTGTCTGCCAATTACCATTTGCCATTACTTTACCCGGACTGGGGGTTTGGAAATATTTTATACCTGCAACGGGTAAGAGGAAATATATTTTATGATTATACTAAAATCTATTCCAGAGATAAGAAAACAACAAGAGATCAGCGAAGTGTAGGCGGAGAAATATTTATTGATACCAAATGGTGGAACCAGTATCCGTTGACATTTGGTTTCCGTGTAAGCCACCGCTTGGATCTGGATCAGTTTAATGGCTCAACAGGAACGGTGTTTGAGTTTGTATTGCCGGTAAGTATTATTCCGAGATAATGAAGTTGCGAGTAGTGAGTTGTGAGTTTCGGGTTAGGTCGTTCTAACTTGAAACGCATTGAAAATCTGTAAGAAATTTTTAATTATAAGGCTCGCAACTCGTAGCTCACAACTCGCAGCTATATACCCTTCAAACTTCCTTCAATCACTTTAATCTTCTCTTCCGCATCAGCTTTTTTCTTTCTCTCACTCTCAATCACTTCGGGTTTCGCATTTTGAACAAAACGTTCATTGCCCAATTTCTTTTCTACTGAAATTAAAAACCCTTTCAGGTAATCAAGGTCTTTTTGTAATTGCTGTTTTTGCGAAGCAGTATCCAACACAGTTGTTGTTTCAATAAAGAACTTGTCTTTTTGAACAACTACTGTTATACTATTTGCCACTGAAGTTGACCTGTAAGAAACCGATTCAGCATTTACCTGTTTCAGTAAAATACTTTCAATGGATTGATAAGTTTCGCTATTCTCAGTAAGAATATGCAGTTTGATAGTATCTTTTGGTTTCAGTTGGTTTTTATTTCTTGCATCCCGGATAGCCGTAATAACTTCTTTTAATAAAATAGCATTTGACAATATAGCTTTATCAGCCGCCTTTACGGGGGCATATTGTTTTACAGTTAAATCATCATTCCTTTCTTTCAACTGATGATAAATCTCTTCGGTAATAAATGGAAGAAACGGGTGCAGCAATTGCATCAATTCTTCAAAGAAATCAACCGTCTTTTCATATACAGCTTTATCAATTGGTTGTTCAAAACCGGGTTTATCTGCCGAAGCTTTAGCGTAGGCAGGTTTTACCCATTCCAGATACCAGCTACAGAAATCATCCCATATAAGTGAGTAAAGAGTCTTCAATGATTCACTCAACCGGAAGTCTTTAAACTGTTCGTCTAATTGAATTCTTACTTCACTAAGGCGGTTCTCAAACCATTCAACGGCAAAATTTTTATCCGTCAGGTCGCTTTCAGCGTCCCGACGGGCTTCCCACATTTTCACCAATTTCAATGCATTCCACATCTTATTAATGAAGAATTTCCCTTGTTCATTACTTGCCTGGTCCCACATTAAGTCATTACCAGCCGGAGAGGCAATCATAATTCCAAATCGAACAGCATCTGCGCCTTCATCTTCTATCATCTGTAAAAGGTCAGGAGAGTTGCCGAGGCTCTTACTCATCTTTCTTCCCTGCTTATCCCGAACGATGCCGGTAAAATAAACTTCGTTAAAAGGTTTTTGTTTTTTGTATTCATAGCCAGCCATTATCATTCTTGCTACCCAGAAGAAAATGATCTCCGGTGCAGTTACCAATGTATTAGTAGGGTAGTAGTAGTCTACATCCTTATTGTTTGGATTGCTATAGCCTTTAAATACTTCAAAAGGCCAAAGCCAACTGGAGAACCAGGTGTCCAAACAATCTTCATCCTGATGAAGTTGAACATTGTTGATTGAATATTTTGTATTGAATATTTCTTTCGCTTTTGTTTCATTCTCCGCTACAACAAATCTCCCTTCTGCATCATACCAGGCGGGTATTCTGTGTCCCCACCAAAGTTGACGGCTGATGCACCAGTCCTTAATATTCTCCATCCAGTGGCGATAGAGGTTTTTAAATTTCGCCGGATAAAATTTTATTTCATCATTCATTACCGAACTCAATGCAGGCCCGGATATTTTTTTCATATCCACCCACCATTGCAAGGATAATCTGGGTTCTACTACGGCATCCGTTCTTTCACTATATCCAACTTCACTGGTATAGTCTTCTGTTTTTAATAAGAATCCTTTTTCTTCCAGTTCTTTGGTAATCTTTTTTCTTGCTTCAAACCTGTCTTCCCCAATGTATATCTGTGCTGCTGCATTCAGTGTACCATCTTCATTGAATATGTCAACCACTTCCAGGTTATGTTTTTGCCCGAGCTGGTTATCGTTCATATCATGGGCAGGAGTAACTTTCAATGCTCCTGTTCCAAAATCCATCGTTACATAGTCATCAATAATGATTGGAATGCGGCGATTGATCAACGGAACAAAAGCAAATTTTCCATGCAGGTGTTTATATCGTTCATCATCCGGATGTACACAAATGGCTGTATCACCCATTATTGTTTCGGGTCTTACGGTTGCAATTACAACAAAGTCTGAAACTGAACTACCTGTTGCCTGTTGCCCATTGTCTATTGCATATTTAAGAAAATATAACTTCTGCTGCGTCTCTTTCCGTATCACTTCTTCATCACTTAAAGCCGTCTTTGCTTTCACATCCCAGTTTATCATTCGTTTGCCCCTATAGATAAAACCTTTATTGTACAAATCAATAAACACACTGATGACTGATTGATGATAATCAGGATCCATGGTGAAGCTGGTACGTTCCCAATCCAGGCTACAGCCCATCTTTCTCAATTGTTGCAGAATGATGCCGCCATATTTCTCTTTCCATTCCCAGGCATACTTCAAAAAATCTTCCCGGCTTAGTGATGATTTGGCAATTCCTCTTTCCCGTAGCATCTGCACTACTTTGGCTTCTGTTGCAATAGAAGCATGATCGGTACCCGGCACCCAACAAGCATTTTTTCCCTGCATTCTTGCCCGGCGAACCAATATATCCTGAATTGTATTATTAAGGCAATGCCCCATGTGTAACACACCAGTTACATTTGGTGGCGGAATAACTACGGTGTATGGCTCACGGCCATCCGGCTCACTATGAAAATAATTTTTATCAAGCCAATGCTGATACCATTTTTCTTCGGAGGTGCTGTGGTCAAAATTTTTCGACAATTCCATACTGCTTCGCTTATTGTTTTATGCTACAACCAGTTAATGAGATTGCGCAACAGATATAAGGCGGCAAATTTACCGGGTTTTAAGTAGATGGCGAAAAGGGAGGTGGTGAGTTTATTCTGAGGCGGGCATATTTCTAGATACCTCTTCACAGATATAGAATTCGCCTCTGTGTACTTCCAGAATACCATGATTAATCTCATCTAACGAAGATGTTTTGGTGAGATAGCCCCTGGCTCCAATTTCCATCATTTTAATGGCATATTTGGGTTGGTTGTTTACCGACAAGCCAATGATTTTAATGGAAGGGTTTGTTTCAAGAACTCTTTCTGTAACGGTAAACCCATTTAAGGGAGACATATTAATGTCCACCAGCATAATATCAGGAATCAGTTCTTCTGCCTTTTCAATGGCAGACTGGCCATTATCACAATCGGCAATAACCTGGAAACGGGGGTTATTTTCCAACAGGCTTTTCCAGGATTTACGGACTATTTTGTGATCATCAACCAGCATGATACGAATCGGCTTTTTATTCATTTTCGGTACATGTTAAGTCAAAACTTAGGATTAGGAAATTGTAACCCAGTCATTTTTAGTGATCAGGTATAGTTTGTCACAAGGCGGGGAATTAAAAACACTATTGCTTTTACCGGAAAGACGATGAATTTCCTCCCAGGTTTTAAGCTAACCGGCTTAATTCCACAGCAAATAGGGTGAGTAGTAATGATAGGGTTAAAAATGAAATAGTAAAAATACTGAAAATCTAAAGTAATATTACTATGTGAAATCACCAAGGGTTTTTACGATTATTTTTCAAAATCAGCTTTTATTGATTGGCTGCCGGAATTGAAAACTGAGTATAATGGCTATGCTTTTAAAAATTATATTCGTAAAAAATTGCCCATAGCGGGATATTATTATTAACCAAATACAACTGCATGAAAAGAGAATTAGCCTCCTGGTACAGCCCGTCTTTAAATAAAGAAATGCCTATTGCCAGTTATGGCGATTATGGTTTTGCCCTTTTGCTGGTACCCACCGCCGCCGCAGACTATTTAGAGTATGAAAGGTTTCAATTGATGGATCATCTTGCACCGTTTATTAATGCGGGAAAAGTGAGGGTGTTTTCGATAGACAGTATCAATAATGATAGCTGGATGAATAACACCATGAATCCCCGTGATAAATCTATCCGGCACCAGCAGTGGAACGACTATGTGTTTAATGAAGTGGTTCCTTTTATAAGAAATAATACCAGTTGGGAAACACCCATCATCACCTGTGGTGCATCTTTTGGAGCATTGCACAGTATGAATTTATTTTTGAAAAGACCTGACCTGATTAACGGAGTAATAGCCATGAGTGGTGTATATGACCTGTCGGAATATACCAAAGGATATTTTGATGAAGATGCCAATTTCAACAGCCCGGAGCATTATATGAAAGGCCTCACAGACCATAACATACTGGAGCAAATCCGTAAAAGCAGCCATATTCATATACTTACCGGTAGTGGTAATTATGAAGACCCCGGTGCCAGCGGCAGGTTTGCCAAAGTGCTGTACGATAAAGGAATCTGGTACGAATTAGATGTCTGGGGACAAGAATGGCCGCATGACTGGAATACCTGGAGGGCTATGCTGCCGCACTATCTGGGTTCAAAATTTTAAATACCCTCTTTTTGCCGGGATTAGTTGTGTAATATTTTTGATGCAGGCATCTTTTTCATTATAAAACAGCTGTTATGAAAAAGATGCTTTTTACTTTGCTGATACTGCCCGGCTTTTTATTTGCTCAATGGGATGACTATGAAGAAAATATATTTAAAAAACACCAACCTGATAGTATTGGTGTTTCTATACTAATGCCCGATCCCAAAGAGTATTACTTCTATAAGAGCTTTAAAATATTGCCCGGAGAAAAGCAATTATTTATTATATCTGAAGACTCATTATATCGAAAAATATTTACAGGTATTGTGGAAGCTGAAATTCCGGTTATTGATTTTTGTGAATTTAATTTACACCTTTTTATTGCCTGTTCCCGTTGCCTGGCAGATGTTGATGAGGGAATTAAAAAGAAATGGGTACGCCATCATGGGAATTGTAAATTTCAAAAAGCCTGGTATTTAATGCCAAAGAAAATATCCCCCGTTAACTCATCCCTTCTTTAAGCAGTATCATAAATACTTTTCTGTCAATCATTATGGCACCCATACTTTCCAGATATTCAGTATAAACCTGGCAATCTATTAATTCAATACCTTCTTCTTTTAATAGCTGAACATATTTAATAAAAGCAAACCGTGAAGCATTACTGGTTTTGCTGAACATACTTTCGCCAAAAAATACTTTGCCCAGTTTGATGCCATATAATCCACCAACCAATTCACCATCCTTCCATACTTCTGCACTGTGAGCATGGCCCATTTCATGTAATTTGCAATAAGCTTTTTCCACTTCATCGGTTATCCAGGTGCCTTCCTGTCCGGGTCTTTTGGTTTCCTTACAATGATGAATGACTTGCGCAAATGCTTTGTTGGTGGTAAATTCAAACTCATTTCTTTTTAATAATGTTTTAATGCTTTTGCTGACTTTCAATTCACCGGGAAATAAAACAAACCGGGGATGCGGACACCACCATAAAATAGTATCGCCTTCATACCAGGGAAAAATGCCGTTGCGATAAGCAAGTAAAAGCCTTTCCACAGATAAGTCGCCACCCATTGCCAGCAGCCCGTCAGGTTCGGCAAGATCAACAGGTGGAAAGATTAATTTTTTATCAAGTGCAAAAAGGGGCATCAGTTGTTGAAATGGATAGTGAAGTGAAATTATAGCGAAACTGGTTTAGTTGGATGCAATAAATTGTATGGAGTGTATTTCTGCTGCACAAAGAACTGGAAGTAGAAGTGTGCGACCCGCCTGCCAAAGTTGAACGGCGAGCAGGCGCAACGAAGATGCTATGAAAAACAGGTGATGGAATAATAATAATTTTTATGGGGATGCTTACCCTGCCATTACTTCAACAGTAGCATTGATGCCTCTTTCAGTAATGGCATCGCATTGGGGTTTCAGGTCGTCATAAGTTCCATTCTTTACAGCATACTTACCTTTATAGTGGATAAAATAAGCACATTGTTCTGCCTGCTCATGTGTATGACCGCAAACTTCCATCAATGTGTCGATCACCCATTCAAAAGTATTTACCTCATCATTCCAGACGATAAGATTACAGCTTTCTTCATCAGCGGTAAGAACATCGGTGTCTTCCCTGATATCAGTACTTATATCGGTTTTTACTATCGCCATCAGGATACAAAAATATAAATTATTGTGATACCCGGCATCTTAAAATGCGTTGCTTACTGTGCTGAAAGAGGAAGGTGTGACAATAGTAAGCGACCCCGATGGATGAAGAATATGGAAAATTTGGCTGGATAATGGACCCCGGAAGAAATAAAATTGAACGTTGGGAGCCGCCGAAATCTTGCGGGTTACCATTAAATACCCGGAAATGTTGGCTGAGATTTACCCGTATTTCGGATATAATAAGCTCCCGGAGTTTGGGAAAGAGAATTTGTGGTTATTGTAACGTAAAAGATACAAGCAATTGCTCCCCAATCCGGTGTGTATTGTGAGGAAAGCATTCCCTGATATTCCCATTTTTCGTCTGAAATACAGCTTTTCAAGACAATCCTTGATGGCATTATTTTAGTTCACTTAATAATAATATAATCACTCACATTCAAACAGAATTACCCTCTAAAATGTGTGAAAGATGCAATGTATAGCCAGAATAGTATAACTCTTTTTAGTATAAAGTCATCAATCTTTATAGCCACTAACTAAATCTATAAACTAAAATGAAAAGTTAATCATTCATTCAATCTTCATTGCAGCAGCAATAAGTTTTTTCCAGCCTGCAATTCTTCATAGGCTGCAGACCAGTTTCCTGGAGATGATAATCAGCGAAAAGATATTATTGTTGCAACTTCTCATAATCACTCTTATGATGATGTAGATGATGAATGAGATGATGAACAACGCAACGCTAGTGATTTCTTGACATTAATTTCAACGAGTTACTATAAGATATTCGACTTAGTATGCTCCGTATTGAACAGAACTCTGAAGTGTGCGACGCAACGAAGATGATAGTAGCACCAAAGCTGGTTACATAATACTCACCCAATAACTATCGGGTCATTTCCTTTATCTTCGCAGCTATGACAATCGAAAAATTGAATGATATGCGGTCCCGCATTGCCGGGGTAAGGAGGTTTCTTTGACGTCGAAAACCGACGATATAAAATTGAAGAAGAAAAGCAGCTTTCGTTAAGTCCCGGGTTCTGGGACGACAACAAAAGGGCTACCGAAATTCTCAAAAACACTAAAGTAAATGAGTATTGGGTAAAACTCTATGAGACGACTGAAACAGCCGTAGAGGATTTTGCTGTGCTCTTCGAATTCTGGAAAGGCGGCGATGCTACCGAAGAAGAAACAAAAATTGCTTATGACAATGCATTGACTTTATTGGATGATGCAGAATTTAAAGCCACCCTTAATGAACCGGAAGATGAATTGCCGGGTGTGTTGCAAATAAACTCCGGTGCCGGTGGCACCGAAAGCCAGGACTGGGCAGAGATGCTGGCCCGTATGTACCGCATGTATGGCGAAAAACAGGGCTGGAAAGTAACCGAACTGGATTGGCAATGGGGTGATGGGGCAGGTATAAAAACCTGTACGTTGCAATTTGACGGGCCATTTGCTTACGGATTTTTAAAAGCAGAAAGTGGTGTACACCGCCTGGTTCGTATTTCTCCATTTGATAGTAATGCAAGGCGACATACATCTTTTGTAAGTGTGTATGCGTATCCGCTGGTAGATGATACAATTAATATTGAAATAAATCCTGCGGATGTAAAAATGGAAACCTCCCGCAGTGGTGGTGCCGGTGGACAGAATGTAAACAAAGTGGAAACGAAAGTACAGTTAACGCATATTCCTACGGGTATTGTGGTGGTGTGTCAGCAGGACAGAAGCCAGTTAGGCAATAGAGAACTGGCCATGCAAATGCTGAAAAGCCGTTTGTATGAACTGGAATTGCAAAAGAGGAACAGCATTAAAGATGCTGCCAACAGCAAAAAGAAAAAAATAGAATGGGGCAGCCAGATACGGAGTTATGTTTTTCATCCGTATAAAATGATCAAAGACCATCGTACCGATTACGAAGTGGGTAATATTGGCCCGGTGATGGATGGGGAACTGGATGGATTTATTAAGGCATATTTGATGAGTGAGAAGGAGACGGAGAGTTAATATTGCCAAATATTGTTTGTAATTTTAAGAGTGCAAAAGCAGAAACCCATATTGGACAAAAGAATTTTTTGGGATGTTGATTATGAAAAAATTGATTATGATAAACATCCCGGTTGGGTAATTGTACGGGTTTTTGAAAGGGGTGATATTCCGGATATCAAACAAGTAAGACGATACTACGGGGACAAGCTTATAAAGAAAGAGATTATAAAGGCAAAATACATTGAGTTTGAAACCATGCAGTATCTATCTGCAATTTATCAAATACCAAAAGAAAAATTTCGGTGTTATACAAGCATACTGTCAACGATGGGACTTTCGCATTAATAGAAGAGTTGATGCAGATGAAATTGCTTAAAGATTTTTCTTTAGTAGGAGGTACGGCTTTGTCTTTAATGCTGGGGCATAGAAAATCGGTGGATTTGGACTTGTTTAATATTAATAAATTTAATATTCCCGAACTCAGGGAAAAAATTATAGTTAAATTAAAAGGTCGTTCTGATTTTCATTCTTCTCCCAAAAACCCTTTAGGTATATTCGGGCATTTTGAAGGGGTTAAATTAGATTTATGCAGACATACTTACCCGTTAATAAAGCCAATACAGATAATTGAAGGTATAAGGATGTGGTCATTGGAAGATATTGCAGCTTCAAAAGTGTATGCAATCAGCAGAAGAGCAACGAAGAAAGATTTTTGGGATTTGGATATGCTGTTAGATAACTTTAGTGTTGATGAAATAACGCAATTTTACTTTCAGCGTTACACTCCTGATTTGGCAATTTCTGTGTCTAAGATGCTGACATATTTTGATGAGGCTGATAATAGTGATACCCCGGTTTGCCTATTAGGAAAAACATGGGCTAAGGTTAAAAGGAAGATTGGTAAAAAAATTAATGAACAAGTAAAATAATTTTCTATGAATATCGGAACCTTCTCTTACCCAATGCCGGTCAATGAACCTGTTCTCTCTTATGCACCTAATAGTGCTGAAAAGAAAAGACTAAAAGAAGTACTGGCTGAATTAAAAGCCAGTGAGGCAGATGTACCTATGTACATTGGCAATAAAGAAGTAAGAACAGGAAAAAAAGTGTCCATGCATCCGCCGCATGAAACCAAACATACACTCGGGTATTTTCATGCAGGCGAAGAGAAGCATGTAGTGCAGGCCATTGAAGCAGCATTGGCCGCTAAAGAAAGTTGGGCGAATATGAGTTGGGAAAACCGTGCAGGGATATTTTTAAAAGCGGCTGATCTATTGGCTACAAAGTATCGTCCTTATATTAACGGAACAACGATGCTGGGACAAAGTAAGAATGTTTACCAGGCAGAAATAGATGCGGCTTGTGAGTTGATTGACTTCTTACGATTCAATGTTCATTTTTTGTCGGAGATATATAAACAGCAACCTATCAGTAGTCCGGGTATGCACAACCGGATGGAGTACCGTCCGCTGGAAGGATTTGTATTGGCGATAACACCTTTCAATTTTACAGCCATTGGCGGCAACCTGCCTACCTCTGCTGCTATGTGCGGTAACGTTGTCGTTTGGAAACCGGCGAATACACAAGTGTATGCTGCGCAAATGACGATGCGTATTTTAAAAGAAGCCGGTTTACCGGATGGTGTTATCAATTTGATTTATGTGGATGGTCCAACGATTGGTAAAGTATGTTTCAATCACAGAGATTTTGCAGGAGTACACTTTACCGGTTCAACAGGTGTATTTAATAATATGTGGCAAACGATTGGTAAGAATATGGCGAATTATAAATCATATCCAAGAATAGTAGGGGAGACGGGTGGTAAAGATTTTGTAGTAGCACACAAAAGTGCCGACCCTGATGTGGTGGTTACGGCTTTGCTGCGTGGTGCATTTGAATTCCAGGGACAGAAATGTTCGGCTGCATCAAGGGCTTATATTCCTTCTAATATGGCAGAAGAAGTAAAGAAGAAATTGATTGCCGGTGTGAAAGGCCTCAAAATGGGAACTGTAGAAAATTTTACCAATTTTATCAACGCAGTAATTGATGAGAAAAGTTTTAATAATATCAGGCAATATATTAACAATGCAAAAAAAGACCCGAAAGCAGAAATATGGGTAGGTGGAAAATGTGATAGTAAGGAAGGTTGGTTTGTGCAGCCCACTGTTATAGAAGCAAAGAACCCGAAATATGTAACGATGTGTGAAGAGATATTCGGGCCGGTGCTGACTGTTTATATTTATCCTGCCAACAGTTTTGAAAAAACATTGGAGTTGGTTGATTCTACATCGCCATATGCGTTAACCGGGTCTATTATTTCTACAGACCGGGCAGCAATAGAATTCGCAACAAACAAACTAAGGAATGCGGCCGGTAATTTTTATATTAATGACAAGCCAACCGGAGCCGTAGTAGGCCAGCAGCCATTTGGTGGTGCAAGAGGAAGTGGAACGAATGATAAAGCTGGTTCTATTTTAAATTTATATCGTTGGTTGAGTGCAAGAACGATTAAAGAAACTTTCAATCCGCCTGCTGATTACCGCTATCCTTTTATGAATGAGAGTTGATATATAATAGATTATATTTTATTTAGAAATAATATATATCTCCTTATAAATTATTTAATTATTAACTCATCCGATTTAATCGGAATTGTGGCATTGTATTTGAAATCCCGTGTTAAATCAAATAAATAATTTATGAAAAAAGTCATTTTAGTCTTTGCGGTGTTGTTATCGGCTGTTGCAGTGCATGCCCAGGTTAGTTTTGGAATTAAGGCAGGATTTAATAATTCAACTTTAGGTGGTGATGATGCTGACCTTTCCGGCAAAAAATCAAATACAGGATTTAATTTTGGAGTAATGGCAGCTATCCCTATAAGTACAAATTTTGTATTTCAACCTGAAATTATGTATTCGGCAAACGAGGGTATGGAATTCAGACCAACGACCACCTCAGAAACTAATTATAACCTGAACTACGTTAACATCCCATTGATGCTGAAATATAAATCAAGTGGGTTTTATGGAGAGGCAGGCCCTTATTTTGGATTCCTGACATCTGGAAAGGTGAAGACCAAAACCAGCACTACTACTACAGAAACCGATATAAAAGACAGTTTTGATGGAACTGATATGGGGGTAGCCCTGGGTACAGGCTATATAATGAAAAGTGGTTTAGGATTCGGAGTACGTTATAACATGGGTCTTCAAAACATATATGATGCAACGAGCCCGGAATTTAAAAACAGGTTTTGGCAGGTAAATTTAATTTACATGTTTGCTCCTAAAGGTAAATAAGCTAATAATATTTTTCAATGTAAAAGGGCCGGAATTATCCGGCCTTTTCTTTTTACGATATATTTGTATACAAAACCTCTTTTTTTGAAAACAATATTAACTGAACCACAATTATTTGAGTCCACCCATTCATTGGCTAAAAAATTAAGCGATGCCCACCCGGATTTAAATGATGTTGTATTTGTCGGGATTCAACAGGGTGGTGTAGTGGTAGGCAACGATATTGTATTGGCCATTCAGCAAATCAACCCGGCTCATAAAATTCAATACGGTCAATTGGATATTACTTTTTACCGGGATGATATTCGTAAAGAAATCCTGACACCCGACACGATGAATATCCCCTTTGCCATTGAAAATAAAACGGTGGTGCTGATAGACGATGTGTTGTTTACGGGCCGCACCATTAAAGCAGCGTTGGATGTATTACTCGATTATGGCCGACCAGCCAAAGTAGAATTATGTGTGCTGGTGGACAGAAAAGAACACCGCCAGTTTCCGATACAAGCTGATTATGTGGGAGTAACAGTGCAAACAAATAAAACCGATAAAGTGAAACTGGTGAACAAGGAAGTGGTTCTGATTAGCCGGTAATTGTTTTTTGTATTTAAATCTGTGAAAATCTGCGTAATCTCCCGAAAATATCGGGACAAGTTGTGGCTAAAACCTTTAATTTCGCTTTTTGATGCAATTATCCACCCGACATCTGCTTGGCATTAAAAACCTCACCAGGGAAGATATTTCGCTTATTCTTTCCACTGCAGAGCAATTCAAAGAAGTTTTACAACGACCGGTTAAGAAAGTTCCATCACTCAGGGATGTAACCATCGTCAATCTTTTTTACGAAAATTCTACCCGAACAAGGTTTTCTTTTGAACTGGCAGAAAAAAGACTTAGTGCAGACACCATCAACTTCGCTGCTTCATCTTCTTCAGCATCCAAAGGAGAAACATTACTCGATACCGTCAATAATATTTTATCCATGAAGGTGGATATGGTAGTAATGCGGCATAGTGCCAGTGGTGCCCCGCATTTTTTGGCACAGCATATTCCTGCTGCTATCATCAATGCCGGTGATGGTATCAACGAGCATCCCACACAAGGATTGCTGGATGCTTTTTCTATCAAAGAAAAAACCGGAACATTAGAAGGTAGAAAAGTGGCTATCATTGGCGACATTATGCACAGCCGGGTGGCGCAAAGCAATATTTACTTATTAAAAAAAATGGGAGCTGAAGTAACTGTTTGCGGCCCGCCAACGTTAATTCCTAAATACATCAGTGAGGCATTAGGAGTACAGGTAAATTACAACTTGAAAGAAACACTGGAGTGGTGTGATGTGGCCAATGTGCTGCGAATCCAATTGGAAAGACAGAACCAGGTATTGTTTTCTTCCTTACGGGAATACAGTTTGGCGTATGGCATCAACAGAAATTTGTTAGACAGTTTGCACAAAGAAATTGTGATTATGCACCCCGGCCCGATAAACAGGGGGGTGGAAATAGACAGTGATGTGGCTGACTCTAAACAATCCATTATATTGCAGCAGGTAGAGAACGGTGTGGCGGTAAGGATGGC
>JBKJIX010000098.1:0-42437 GCA_046598205.1 Chitinophagaceae bacterium | reverse complement strand
TTACAGCGAAGGCATGCGTTTTGAACATGCCGATTTCAATGTGGCGAAATATATTAAACTGCTGAAAGAAGTGGAAGGATGCGGTATCATTTTCATTGTAACACATATGGGATTGGCTCAACAGGTAGGCTTATCCAATAACCCTGCTGTACAAGGAGCTGATTTTATTTTAGGTGCTGATACTCATGAACGGGTAAGAGTACCCATTGAAGGAAAATATTGCAAAGTAGTTGAATGCGGTGCTTTCGGTTCTTTTCTTGGCAAATTGGATATAGAAGTGGAGAATGGAAAAATTAAAAACTATCAATATGAATTACTCGATGTTGACCCTGTAAAATATCCTGCCGATAAAAAATTACAGGCCCTGGTTGATAAAGCTGCGGCCCCATTCAAACAGGAATTATCAAAAGTAATTGGCAGCACCACTACCCCACTCGTCAGATACTTTGTAATGGAAACGCCGATGGATAACCTGCTTACTGATGCTATTCATTGGAAATTCAAAACAGATATTGCATTGAGTAATGGCTTCCGTTTTTGTCAGCCATTGGCTGTTGACCCAAAAAAAGGAACAGCAGAAATCACCAAAGAATTTTTATGGAATATGCTGCCCGTAGATAGTGAAGCAAAAACCGGGGTAATCACCGGTAAACAACTCAGGGATTGGCAGGAGAAAGAATTACAAAATGCTTTTGCCAAAGATCCCTCCAAACGTTTTGGTGGTTGGTTTGTACGTTTTGCAGGCATGGAAGTAAATTTCACAATTGGTAATGAATTGGGTAAAAGAGTAAACTGGATAAAAGTAAAAGGTGAACCACTGGACCTGAATA
The DNA here is from genome assembly GCA_046598205.1 of Chitinophagaceae bacterium. Lineage (GTDB taxonomy): Bacteria > Bacteroidota > Bacteroidia > Chitinophagales > Chitinophagaceae > JJ008. Next base: position 41,607 of record JBKJIX010000098.1, on the reverse strand, counting down.
AAGAATACAGCATTGTGGCTTGTGAAAGAGAAGGTGATCCGGATGATACCCTTTGCCGTATTGAAAAAGTAAAGAGCCCGGAAAAAACCGGTGTATTAATGCATACTGTAATAGAGGAATACCTGGCTGCTAACTCACCAGTATCACCAAAATTAGAAATGAGAGCTACAGCTACCGACCAACCACATACACTGCTTACACAATTACAGGGAACAACTTACGAATTCAGATAAGTAAAATTTATGTGGAAGAATATTAAATCAAACTGGCAACTGGTACTAATAATTACAGCAATTGTTATTGTTACACTTGTAGAAACAATGAAAGCTTTTCGGCCTTCAACCAATAAAGCTTTCAGTACTGCCATAAAAGATAGCAGTTGGGTGGCACCCAGTTTATTTACGGATAATGAACCACAGGGCGAAGAAAGAAAAATGGTTATTTACGGTGAAGATATTATCACTAACACATCCAGGTATTTTGGCCCACACGGTTCGGTGGCGCAAATAACCAATGGAATGAACTGCCAGAACTGTCATTTGAATGCAGGTAAAAAAAACTGGGGTAATAATTATAGTGCGGTATTTTCAACGTATCCAAAATTCAGGGAACGCAGTGGTGCTATCGAAAGCATCTATAAAAGAGTGAGTGATTGTTTTGAAAGAAGTTTAAATGGCACGGCTCCGGATAGTAATAGTAAAGAGTACCAGGCAATTTATGCTTACATAAAATGGCTGGGTAAAGATGTAAAGAAAGGACAAAAACCTGTCGGTAGTGGTATTGAAAAAATTTCCTTTATGGAAAGAGCAGCCGAGCCATCAAAAGGAAAAGGAGTTTATACAGCGCAATGTCAAAGTTGTCATGGTGCCAATGGAGAAGGCCAATTAAGTTTGAATGAAATTAGCTATGAATATCCACCACTTTGGGGAGAACATAGTTATAATAACGGTGCTGGTCTTTATCGTATCAGCAATCTTGCTGGTTATGTAAAAAACAATATGCCTTTTAATCTTGCTACACATAACAATCCCAAACTCACCACTGAAGAAGCATGGGATGTAGCTGCTTATATCAACAGTCAACCGAGACCAAAGAAGGATTTAAGTAATGACTGGCCGGATATTTCCAAAAAACCATTCGACCATCCATTTGGCCCTTACACAGATGGGTTTAGTGAAGCAGAACATAAATTTGGACCCTATAAACCTATTATTGATAAACAGAAAAAATAAAATAATTAGTTGCCCTGTGACAAATATCACGGGACAGATTTTTTCATTAACCCACATTTGCACAACCTAATAAAAAAATAGTTATGCTGGATTTTTTAAAACAACCCTGGCCCTGGTACATTGCCGGACCATTAATTGGACTGATGGTCCCAGTCTTATTACTAATTGGTAATAAATCTTTTGGTATTTCATCCTCGCTCCGGCATGTGTGTGCAGCCTGTTTGCCTGCAAAAATTCCATTTTTTCAGTATGATTGGAAAAAAGAAATCTGGAATTTATTTTTTGTCGTTGGCATTTTAGCCGGAGGTTTTGTTGCCATTCAATTATTAAGTAGCGGAGAACCTATACAGGTAAATCCCAGCCTACAAGCAGAGCTGGCTACTTATGGTATTACCAACTACGATAGTTTTGTACCACCTGATTTATTTTCCTGGTCATCACTGCTGAGTTTCAAAGGTATTTTCATGATGGTTATTGGTGGGTTCCTGGTAGGTTTTGGCACCCGTTATGCCGGTGGATGCACAAGTGGTCATGCTATCATGGGTCTTTCAACTCTTCAATGGCCTTCATTAGTAGCCACCATCAGTTTTATGACTGGTGGGTTTATTGTAGCCAACTTAATTCTTCCTTACATTTTAAAATTATAAGTCTGTGATAAATATAAATGAACCAATACAGGAAAAAAAGCATCATGAGTTTTTAACGGAGAATACTGATTTCGAAGTCCGTTCACTGGATGCAGTTTGTTTTAATGAATCAGAATTAAAACATCCATGGTGGTATAATCTTAAATATGCGGTAGCAGGAATCTTATTTGGGATCATCCTGGTAAAAGCCGAAGTTATTTCCTGGTTTCGCATCCAGGAGATGTTCCGGTTGCAGAGCTTTCACATGTTTGGTGTCATTGGCTCCGCAGTAGTTGTTGGAATTATTTCCGTTTGGATTATCAAAAAATATAAAATAAAAACTATTTATAATGAACCTATAGAATTTGTAAATAAAAAATTCAACAAAGGAAATGTTTACGGAGGACTGATATTCGGATTTGGCTGGGCTATTACAGGAGCCTGCCCGGGTCCCCTCTTTGCTCAAATTGGTACAGGTGCCACTGTTATAATCGTTACCTTGTTAAGTGCGATAGCAGGCACATGGGTGTATGGAAGATTCAGGACGAGTCTGCCCCATTAGCTCCCGGTGATTTTTGAAGGTTTATCATGAATATAAAACCAAATATAAAAACCGGATTACTGGAAAACTGGAAGCAGTTTTCGATTCTGGTATTGGTTAATGCTTTTGTAGGAGCAATGATTGGACTTGAAAGAGCTGTATTGCCCGGACTGGGAAAAAATGTTTTTGGACTTGATGCTAATACAGCTATCCTCAGTTTTATCATGGCATTTGGTATTACCAAAGCTATCAGCAACTATAGTGTAGCAAAACTCAGCAAACGATTCAACCGCAAACAAATATTAATGGCGGGATGGTGGGCAGCACTACCTGTTCCATTTTTATTGATGTATGCCGATTCATGGTCTTGGGTAATTGCTGCTAATATACTGTTAGGTATTAATCAAGGGCTTGCCTGGTCTGCCACTGTTATTATGAAAGTAGATATTGTTGGACAAAAAAACCGTGGGCTGGCAATGGGCATCAATGAATTTGCAGGTTATTTATCTGTTGGATTAGCTTCTTATCTCGCCAGTTCCATAGCCGCCAATTATGGTTATGCTTATTTTCCCTTCATCCCCGGATTATTTTTTGTCGCAGCTGGTTTATTGGTTTCCGCTTTCTTAATAAAAGACACTACACATTTTGTACATGCAGAAAGTGCAACCAGTAAAATGGTTTTACTAAAAAATGTGTGGAAGGAAACAACGTGGAAACATAAGAACATCAGTACTGTAACCTTAAACGGTTTGGTGAATAATATGAACGATGCTGTAGTCTGGGGATTATTACCTGTTTTATTATTATCCAGAGATTTTAGTATTTATGAAATCGGAGTTATTGCAGGAATATATCCGGCCGTATGGGGAGTATTGCAATTATTCACCGGTAAAATGGGCGATGTGTATTGTAAAAAACAAATTATTTCTGCCGGGATGCTGCTGCAGGCCGTTGCAATTATATTACTTGCCATTACAGTTCAATTCTGGTTATTAATTGCTGCTGCTGTGTTATTGGGCTTGGGAACAGCTTTGGTATATCCTAACTTCCTCACGGTGGTAGCCGAAAGTTCTCATCCATCACAACGGGCAGAAAGCTTAAGTATCTTTCGTTTCTGGAGGGATAGTGGCTATGTAATCGGCGCACTGTTAGCTGGTGTACTGGCAGATATGGTTGGCATGAGTACCGCCATTGTGATTATTGGTGGCATTACGGCAACAGCAGGGATTATTGCTCATTTCAGAATGTGCTGTACACTTAAGAAAGTATTTCCATCTGTTGATTGTACCCAGCCGGCTTTGTATTAGATAAATTTATGTTCCAGCAAACAACGCTGCTTTATTTTCTTAATATAATCTATATCACAAAAAAGATTGAGTAAAGGGCATCTCTAAATGTTACCAAAAGGGTAGAAAAATGAATCAACACCGATAGATATTAAAGAATAAACCGGATAGCAGCCAGTTCCTTACCCACTTGCTGCACCCCCTTCAAAATACGCAGGGTTTGTGTAGGCGAAGGTTTTTTAATGCCTTTGATGTATTGAGCCAAAAGGCTTTGGTTAATGCCTATCCTTTCCGAAAGGGCTTTAGCATTGATGACCTTGTAAAATTCAAAAAACTGGGGCAAGTCCAAAGTTATTTTCAAGTCATTTTCAGTAATGGGTTTACCCTGTTTCTCAAAGTGAAGGTTAAGGGCTTCCAGTATATTGGCTTTAAGTTCCTCCAAAGAACTGCCCACAGTATAAACAGGGTATTTTTCAGCATAAGCGGAATAACCTGTTTTCGTTTTTTCAATTATCATTTCAATTTTCATAACAAACGATTTTTATTTGATACCTGCATTTTTTTTAATTTTCTTTTCCAGCCCTTTACCTACTTCATGACTGCCATGATACGGGCAAACAATTTGCCCCTTTTTAACAGGGTGTTCCATAATCATGTGGCTGCCTGTTTGCCTTACTGTAAACCAACCGTCTTTTTTAAGCAGCCTTACCAGTTCGCTGGACTTCATTTTTCAAAGGTAATAAATTTATTACTTCATGCAAAACCATAGATACATATTACAGCCATACAAGCGGATGAACACCCCGCCAGAATGACTCTGTCGGGCTGGCGTTCGGACGGGCAATGTGGCAAGGCTGAAATTCAAGCCAGGCCTTTGTGGCGTTGGTCCCGATAGCTATCGGGAGTAAATACCGGCCTGTGCCGGTTTTTTTTTGCATTGGACTAACTACAAAATCCAATCGGTATTACTGAAGCGGCTGCAAAAAAGAAGCTTCTTTATTGTAACAATTGTCACTGCTACATTCATTCATGCAGTTGAACTTTACCTCAGAAATTATATTCAAATAAAATGAATCTGATTAGCAGGCTTAAAAGCGGATGGACATCGTTAAAGTTCGTAAGAGTTGGACTTGGAGGCTTAATTTTGTACTCCTCTATTGAATCAGGTCAGGTGCCTGGAATAGTGGTAGGAAGTTTGTTCACTTTGCTATCTCTGTTTACAGATGGGGTTTGTTGTGCAGGTGGTAGTTGCAACACACCCCTAAAGAAAAATAATTCTTCAACTATAAAAAACACTGAATATGAAGAGCTGGGTGCTAAATAATAAAATATTGATTGCGGGAATTATTCTTGGCGCCGCCGGAGGTTATTTATACTGGCAGCAAATTGGATGCAGCAGCGGCACCTGTGCTATTACTTCAAAATGGCACAACAGTACTGGTTATGGGGCATTGATGGGTGGATTAATATTCAGTATTTTTAAAAAAGAAAAAAAACAGGAAAATATTTAATAAAAAGGTATGGGGGATTGTCCGCCCGGACGGCATAGGCCGGACAGGCTTTGGCTATACCTTGCAAGAAAAAAATGCAAACAACAAGCAATAAAAAAGAGACCTTTAGCGAAATTATCAATGGAAGCACTCCGGTGCTGGTTGATTTTTTTGCAGAATGGTGTGGCCCCTGTAAAATGATGAAACCTATTCTTGAAGAATTACATATCAGAATGGGTAATAAAGTTCGGATTATTAAAATTGATATTGATAAGAGTCCGGCTGCCGCCAATACATTTCAGGTGCAAAGTGTGCCAACCTTAATGTTATTTCAAAAAGGAAAATCGGTTTGGCGTCAATCAGGTGTTTTACCGGCAACCCAGATAGAAAAAATAATTCAACAACATACAACCAACCAATAAGTAATGGCAGAAAAAAAAGTGAGTCGTGGTTACACATCATCAGTCATAGGTTGCCATTGTCCCCGCTGCCGGGATGGAAAATTGTTTCAGCATTCAACCACTATCAGTTTCAAAAAAAATATGCTGATGAATAAGCGTTGTCCTGTATGCGGACAGGCTACTGAAGTAGAAGTTGGCTTTTACTATGGTACCAGCTATGTTAGCTATGTACTTACTGTTGGTCTGAGTTTAATAAGTCTGGGCATTTGGGCACTAACGATTGGCCTTTCTACTAACGACAACCGCTTCTTTATCTGGATGGGTGTAAATGCTCTGCTTTTAATATTACTGCAACCCTGGCTAATGCGTTTCAGCCGTAGCCTTTGGATATCCTGGTTTATCAAATATGATCCGAAATGGAAAGAACATCATCCTGTTGATTTTTCGGAAAGAATGAATGCAGACCAGGCTAATAACTGGTAAGACAAGAATCCCTATTTTTGCTCCCCATTATTTACGGAGACCTGCTCGAGTGGTTGAAGAGGTACGCCTGGAAAGTGTATATACGGGAAACCGTATCGAGGGTTCGAATCCCTCGGTCTCCGCAAATTTTTTTTGATTATTCCCCTTCTGAAAGACCGAATAATTTTTCAGCATTTGCTGTTGTAATTTCCGCTATCTCTTGTACTTCCACATTTTTTATCTCCGCTAGTTTTTCCACCACATATTTCAAATAAGACGGTTCATTTCTTTTGCCTCTGAATGGAACCGGTGCCAGGTAAGGCGCATCCGTTTCCAAAACTATATGCTCCATATCCACACTTGCCACAATGGCATCCAAACCAGCTTTTTTAAAAGTAACCACTCCTCCTATTCCCAGGTAAAATCCCAGATCAATAACCTGCCGGGCTTGGTCTGCATCACCCGAAAAACAATGAAAAACTCCCTTTAGATTCCCTTTTTGATGCTCTGTAACAACTTTAATGCACTCATCCGTAGAATTGCGGGAGTGGATGACAATCGGTATGTCAAAATGCAGTGCCCATTCAATTTGTTCATGAAATGCTGTGTATTGCTGTTCGGAAAAGGTTTTGTCCCAATAAAAATCGAGGCCAATTTCTCCCACTGCTTTAAAAGGTCTTTTTTCAAGATAGCCCCTTGCTATTTTTAGCTCCTCCAGGTAGTTTTCTTTTACATAGCAGGGATGTACCCCCATCATACTCAAACAAAGGGAAGGTTTTTCCTTTTCCAGCCTCAGCATAGCTTCATGGGTGCCGGAATCAATGGCAGGCATTAATATTTTACTAACACCTTCTTTTTCAGCCCTTTCAAGCATTGCAAGTTGGTCGGTTTCAAATTCTAAAGCGTAAATATGAGAATGGGTGTCTATCAACATCATTTTCAGGGCTATTTGTGGCAAAACTCCGCAAAAATTTGTAAGAATGCGTTAAACTTCCCCCAATAAAAGCTATCTTAAAATCGTTTGTCTATATCACTCCCTTAAAATAATAGTTATGAAACTCAGGCTCAACCTGCCCCAATTGGTTACAATTACCCTCTTTTTCAGCTTGCTGATGGTTACATCTTGTCAAAAGGAAAACAGCCAGACCGGAAGCGATGATGAGCAGCAACTACAAGCTTCTAAGGTTTCCAGCGAGGCAGATGGCGAATCAGAGTCTGTTTTTAATGGCATTTTTGATGATGCTATGGGTGTAAATGATGAAGTAGGAATAGGTGGTACAGGCATTTTTGGACGTACAGCTGCCTGCCCGGATGTTACGGTAGTCCGTCTGAATGGAACGGCGCCTTTCCCTGTAAAAATTATACTTGATTTTGGTGCTAACGGCTGCGTAGGCCGGGATGGACACTTAAGAAAAGGGAAAATTTATACTACTTATACGGCCAGGTTGATTACACCGGGTGCTATAGCTACTACTATTTTTGATGGATTCTATTTTGATACAATAAAAGTAGAGGGTACGCATAAAATCACCAATACTAGTCCCACTGTTATTAGCCAACCCGCCACCCGCCAGTTTACAGCCGGTGTTATTGATGGGAAACTGACCAAACCAAGTGGCAATTTCATAGAATGGAACAGCCATAAAACAATTACCCAAATTGAGGGTATTGGCTCTAATATCCCTCTTGATGACATCTTTAGAGTAGAAGGAAATGCCCGTGGCAAGGTAAAAAGAGGTAATCTGATAGTGATTTGGGAGTCAAATATCACCGAGCCGCTGATTAAAAAATTTAGCTGCCGTTGGATTTCAAAAGGAAAAGTAAGAACTGTTCGGGCAAGCACTACGGCCAATAGCCCCTGGGTAGCTGTACTTGATTTTGGCGCCGGCACCTGCGATAACCAGGCTACTATTACAATAAATGGGATTCTCCACCAAATTACTTTGCCATAATTAAAAAAATATTATACCTTTAAACCAGTTTTCATAGGGTACGGATTAAAAACGGGCCAGGGTTTCTACCCAGGCCCTAATTTTTTCAGGGGTAGCCTATATATTTTTCTTCTACAGTGGGCTAAAAGCATAGCCTTGTTCTGAAAAAAACTTCAAGGAACGAGGTAGAGCATATTGTAGGCGGGGAAAAGCCTTCTCATTGTCATGAAAAACAATAATAGAACCTGGTACCGTTTTATCTACTACATTCTTCAGGCATTGTTCATCAGAAGTTGATTCATCAAAATCGCCGCTCAATACATCCCACATTATTATTTTAAAATCCTTAAGCTGTTTAGCCTGTGAGGATTTCAACCTCCCATAAGGAGGCCTGAACAAATCAGAAGAAATATATTGGGCTGCCATAGTCACATCCTTTACATACAAATAATCCGGTATTTCCCAGCCATTCAAATGATGTTGTGTATGATTTCCTATGCTATGACCTTCGGCTTTTATACTTTCATATACCGAAGGATGATCAATTACATTTTTGCCAATACAAAAAAAAGTTGCTTTAGCATTATACTTTTTCAGCTCATTCAGTACGAAAGGGGTAGCCACCGGATGTGGCCCGTCATCAAATGTGAGATAAATTATTTTTTCGCTGGTTGAAATATCCCACACCCTGTTTGGATAAATTTTTTTTAGCCACCAGGGTGTCTTAATAAAGTAAGGTGCCCCTTTCCCGATAGCTTTCAAAAGAAAAGGGTTCTTATTCAAATTCTCATCACTCTGTTTAGTATGCATAACAATCGGGTTATCCAAAACTAATCAAATTTCCACCTTCTGCTTTAGATGACAGGAGTTTATCTTTGCATCCTTATGAGTAAAAAAGTGAGAGTTCGTTTTGCACCAAGTCCTACCGGTGGTCTGCACCTGGGTGGTGTAAGAACGGTTTTATATAATTATTTATTTGCAAAAAAACATGGTGGTGATTTTTTAGTACGTATTGAAGACACCGATCAGAGCCGCTATGTGCAGGGAGCTGAAGAATATATTTTTGATACGCTGAAGTGGTGTGGACTGCAACCTGATGAAAGTGTGCAGCATGGTGGTGCCTATGGGCCTTATCGTCAGAGTGAAAGAAAAGCAAGCTATCGCCAATATGCTGAGCAATTGGTAAAAGACGGCCATGGTTACTACGCATTTGATACACCTGAAGAATTAGAAAAAATGCGGCAGGATTTTAAATCGGAGCATAACCCCTCACCGCAATATGACCATACCATTCGTATGAAAATGCGGAACTCGTTGACATTATCAGCCGAAGAAACACAAAATTTATTAGCAGAAAACACTAAACATGTTATCCGCATAAAAATGCCGGTAAATGAAACGGTAAGTTTTACAGACATGATTCGTGGCGAAGTAAGTTTTGAAACTTCATTAGTTGATGATAAAGTTTTATTGAAAGCAGATGGAATGCCTACTTATCACCTTGCAGTGGTGGTGGATGATTACCTGATGAAAATCAGCCATGCTTTTCGTGGAGAAGAATGGTTACCATCGGCACCCGTTCATATTTTACTCTGGAAATATTTGTTTGGACTAAATGAAATGCCGCAATGGGCCCACTTACCATTAATACTGGGACCAAATGGCAAGTTGAGCAAAAGAGATGGTGCCAAATATGGGTTCCCCGTTTTTGCCATGAACTGGACAGATCCAAAGACCAATGAGTTGATTGAAGGATTTAAAGAAAAGGGATTTTTACCCGAAGCCTTTATCAACCTGTTGGCCTTACTCGGCTGGAATGATGGCAGCGAAAAGGAAATTTTTTCCAAAGAAGAGCTGGTAGAAAAATTTTCGATGGATAGAGTGCATAGTGCCGGGGCTAAGTTTGATTATGAAAAAGCGAAATGGTTCAATCATGAATGGATAAAACAGTCGGCAGTTAGCAATTTGCAGTTAGCAGTTAAGAGCTTGCTTGGACAAAATAATATTCCCGTTTCGGATAATGCTTTATTAGATAAGGTTATTGAAATGGTAAAAGATCGCTGCACATTATTACCAGATTTTGTACAACAATCTTCTTTCTTTTTCAAAGCCCCGGAAACATTGGATGTGGATGCAGTGAAGCCAAAGTGGAATGATGATAAGAAGAATTTCTTTTTAGCTTACACTGAAAAATTACAATCAGCCAACGACCCGATAGCTATCCGGTGGAATGCCATTGCTTTAGAAAATAGTTTTAAAGAACTAGCTATAGAAAAAAGTATTAAGCCGGGTGAATTACAGCTTCCGTTTCGCATTATGCTGGTCGGTGGCAAGTTTGGCCCGCCGGTTTTTAATATTGCAGAATTGTTGGGTAAAGACGAGACTATCACCAGAATAAATAAAGCAATAACCCTGTTTGCATAGCCGATAAACGATTCTTATTTTATAGAGTCTGAAAATCCAATGAAAAAATTACTGCCGCTACTTTGTTTAGCTTTTCTTTTTGCCTGTAAGAAAGAAGCTTCAACAGGCGGAGGCACCATACCTCCCTCAACAACTGATAGCTTTACCGTTTTTGTAAATAATGGCTATGGCGCAGGCAAATATAAAACTGGCGACACGGTGCATATTTTCAGTGTAGCGTACAGTACCAGCCAGTTGTTTGATACATGGAGCAGCACTGATGCTTCGTTATTAAATGGAAAAGATGAATGGCATACCTGGTTTATTATGCCTGCCAAAAACGTAAGCTTTTCCGGTAGTTTAAAAAATATCACCCCTGTTACCTTAGCCTTTGAACAAATAAGAGGTCGTGACAGACTAAAACCTGTTTATTATTTCTTTCCTGCAGGCCATAAGGGATTTGTTTTGCTACTGCACGGCTCTGGCGGTACTGCACAGCATTTTGTAACCAGTTACGAATACCAGCAACTGATCAAAGACCTGGTAAATGATAATTTTGGTGTAATTGTTACGGAAGCAGAAGAGTCCACCACTGGTGTGGATGCTAATGCTGATGGAAAAATAAGATGGGCAGTATCGCCTGCAGACTCTGTAGCTAATGTTGACTATGCTAATATTAAAATCATTACCGATACTTTTTATAACCGTGGTGTAACCAACCGTAATAAATTTCGCTATTCAGCAGGGATGAGTAACGGTGGTAATTTTTCGGCCTATCTTTCTGCCTATTATAAATATAAAGCCGCCATTAGTTATTGTGCCCAGGCTGGTGCGGTGGCATTAACAACACAAACTCCCTTACAGTTTTGTATGGCCCGTTTTGATAATAATGAAAATGTGGGTCCGACAGGTAATGCCAATGCATTGACAAATTCACAAATGATAACTAACCGTGGCATTTGCAGTAAATATTATATGCAGGAGCATTCACCTTTATATGCTGAACGGTTTGCCCGCAAAGGTGATATTACTATCGCCCAATCAACTTCTGTTTTCAATGAATTAAAAAGCAAAGGCTTCCTGACCAATAAAAATTATTTTATCGGATTTTCAGATGCTCTTACAACTGCCTATCAGGCCAACCCCACTTCTTTTCCGGTTCTGAATAGTTTGAACGTTTTGCAAAAGCTGACTGTGATTGAACAAATTGACCTTGCTGTATCTGACCACCAGATGTACAGTGACTACAACCGGGCTACACTGAAGTTTTTGAATACTCAATGCCTGTAACTATCCTTGTTGTTGTATCAACTGCATTACTTCTATAAAACTTCCCTGACCAAGTTGCTCGATTAGTAAATTGTCTTCAGGAAGCAGCTTAAATAATCCGGCTGTATTTTGGTTTGCCTGTTCTACAGTTCTGATGCCGGGAATGATAGTAGATACTTCGGGATAACTAAGTATATAACTCATAGCCAACTGCATTTTTGTACAGTTATATTTAGAACACAAATCCCAAACAGGCTGCAGGGCTTTATTAGCACCTTCAATTACTGATGTAGTGAGCCTGTTTTTCCGATGATCATTATTGGAGAAAAGCGGCTTCGCATCCTTCTTCGCTAAAGCTTCGACGGATAAATCAAACTTACCCGTCAGTAATCCGAATTGTAAAGGCATCCTCGCAATAATTCCATACCCATTTTCAGTCATTGCAGAAAAAAGATTCAGTGCTTTTTGATTCAGCAGATTCAATACCAACTGAAATCCGTTCCCCAATTTTCTTTCCATTAAGAAATTCGCTTCAGGTGACGGATCGAATGTATTCAATGACAAACCCCAGTAGCGGATCTTACCTTGCTGTTGTAACAATTGCATTGCTTCAATACACTCTCCCTGTTGCAAATGTGATAACCTGGCTGAGTGCAACTGATAATAATCAATAACATTACGTTGTAGGCGCCGAAGGCTTTCTTCGCAGGCATTTAGTATATAGTCTTTTGAATAATCTACAGTAAACTGATCGTTTCGGGAAACATTACCCACTTTGGTTGCAATGATGACCTCCTTATTCTTACCGATTGTTTTTCCCAGTAAATCTTCTGAGTGGCCTAAACCATAAATATCTGCCGTATCAAAAAAGTTGATACCAGCATCCTGCGATGCATAAATTGCTTTTTCCGAAACAGTATCATCTGAATCGCCCCAGCCAATAGAGGTAGTACCAATCATAGCCCCACCGCCAATGGCCCAGGCTCCAAAACCAATTTCACTTACTTGCAGGTCTGTATTTCCAAATTTCCGATAATTCATATCGCAATTTACGAAGCTGTTGCCCAAAGAAATGTATTTTTGAACGTATAAGATTGCTGGTATGAGCAGACCTGTTAGAGTATTAGTTGCCAAAGTAGGATTAGATGGCCACGACCGTGGTGCAAAGGTAATTGCTACGGCCCTACGGGATGCCGGGATGGAAGTGATTTATACCGGCCTTCGCCAAACTGCAGAAATGGTAGTGAATGCAGCATTGCAAGAAGATGTGGATGCTATCGGCATCAGCATTCTCTCCGGTGCCCATAATACTGTTTTCCCAAAAGTGATAGCGATAATGAAGGAAAAAGGAATGGATGATGTGCTGCTGACAGGTGGTGGCATCATTCCTGAAGATGATATGAAAACCCTGAACGATATGGGAGTTGGAAAATTATTTCCTCCCGGTACTCCTACTTCTGAAATCAGTGAGTATATTACAGGCTGGGTAAAAATCAATAGAAATTTTTAAATTTGCAGAGTGAAACGGGAAATAAAAATATTTAAGTCGTTTGAGGAACAGGAAAAATATTTTCTTGAATATTTTATTTCCCTTACTCCTTCAGAAAGGCTTAAATCCCTTGCTGAATTACAAAAGAAGAACTATAAAGATTTTATAAAGCCCTCTTCCAAGAAAATAACTGTTCACAAACATTTTGGTTATGGACATTGAGCATCCTGAATTTGTTCTTTTCCTGAAATGCGCCGGAAAAAACAAACTCCGGTATATGTGTATTGGTGGCTATGCCGTTAATTACTACGGTTTTCACAGAACTACAGAAGATATGGACATCTGGATAGCACCTACCAATGAAAACAAAACTTGTTTTCTGAATACCCTGCTCTGCATGGGGTATAGTGAAAACGAAACAGATTATATCAAAAATGAAGATTTCTCTACTTATTTTATATGCACATTAGGTGAGAGGCCGCATGTAATTGATGTTTTAACCATTCTTCATAAAAATATCTCTTTTGATGAAGCCGAAAAAAATATGGTGATACATAAAATTGAAGGTGCTGATGACATAAGAATGGTTCCATACGAATTTCTTAAAAATATGAAGCTACGTTCGTCAAGAGATAAAGACCTTTGGGATATTGCCCACCTGGAAGAATTGCGGAATCATCCTGATAATTCCTAACTTAGTCACCTCTGCCATTATTACTTTTTTGGCAAAAATATTTCAACGATTGCCCCATATGATTTTAGTTTTTTCTGTCGTACATTCATTGAAGTATGCAAGGACACTCGCTATTAGCCGATTACAATATACAGCCCCGTGTGTGGGATGAAATGTTTGGTGCTGCTGGCATCAGGGATACCTATCAGCATTTTGTATCTGCCATCCAGAATTTATCAGCCGATGAAATGACTCATAAAGATGAACTGGCCAAGAAATTATTTATGAGCCAGGGTATCACTTTCACCGTTTACAGCAGTGGTGAAAGCATCGAAAAAATTTTTCCGTTTGATATAATTCCCCGCATATTAGAAGCTGCCGAATGGAAACATATTGAAGCAGGCATTAAACAACGGTTGAAAGCACTGAATATTTTTCTGAAAGATATTTACAACCAGCAATTCATTATTAAAGATGGGCTTGTACCAGCTAAACTCATTTACTCTTGCCCGAATTTTGTACGGCAGATGGTAAATGTGGATGTGCCGTTTGATATTTATACGCATATCTCCGGCATTGATTTAATCCGTGACCATGACGGAACCTATTATGTACTGGAAGATAATTTACGGACTCCTTCTGGTGTTTCGTACATGCTGGAGAACAGAAGTATCACTTACAGAATTTTTCCTGACCTGTTACCAAAGAATAATGTGCGGTCAGTAAAAGATTACCCCGATTTGTTATTAAAGAATCTTGTTGCATTGGCTAATCGCCAAAAAAGTGACCCGACAGTAGTATTGCTAACACCCGGTATTTACAACTCTGCCTATTTTGAACATACCACATTAGCAAGATTGATGGGTATTGAACTGGTAGAAGGAAGCGATTTAGTTGTTGATATTCAAAAAGTGTACATGAAAACAACTACCGGTCTGAGGCAGGTAGATGTTATTTACAGAAGAGTCGATGATGATTTTATTGACCCGTTGGTTTTCCGTCCTGATAGTATGCTGGGTGTACCTGGCTTATACGGAGCTTACCGAACTGGTCATGTAGCGATTGTAAATGCAATGGGTAATGGTGTAGCAGATGATAAGGCTGTTTACTCTTACGTACCCGCCATGATAAGATATTACATGAACGAAGAACCAATCTTAAAAAATGTTCCTACTTACCAGTTGGGGCTTCCCGAAAACAGGAAATTGGTTTTTGAAAATATGGCCAACATGGTAATTAAGAAAACAAATGAGTCCGGTGGTTATGGTATGCTTATTGGCAGTGCGGCTACTGAAAAAGAAATGGCAGCCTTTAAAGTTGCTATTGATGAAGACCCGAGAAATTATATCGCCCAACCAATTATCAGTTTATCATCAGCACCCTGTTATATTAATGGAGTATTGCAACCGAGACGGGTTGACTTAAGGCCTTATGCTTTATATGGCCCGAATGGCATTGATATCGTTCCCGGCGGATTAACAAGAGTGGCCTTGAAAGAAGGTTCGTTGGTAGTAAACTCGTCGCAGGGTGGTGGAAGTAAGGATACATGGGTGTTGGGATGACGAAGTTACGAGCTGTGAGTTATGAGTTTCGAGTTGTGTTCTGTTATATGAAGATTGTAATTGTGTTTTATAAATCGTAATAGTGAATTGATCAAACAAAGCTTACACCATGAGTCTCGCAACTCGAAACTCACAACTCGTAACTGCCTTAAATGAAATTCTGATTAATAAGAAACTATGCTGAGTAGAGTTGCCGATTCTGTTTTCTGGATGGCCCGTTATATGGAACGGACCAATGGTATGCTGCGGATACTACGTACCAATTATATTTCGTCGCAGGATGAAGTAAAAGATTTTAGTTGGAAAACATTGTTGCGCAATTACAGCGATGCCAAGCCTGAAGAATTAAAAGCCATCGGCAACCAATCCGTAAAAGTGCTGGAGCATTTATTATTAGATAAAAATAACGGTGCATCTGTTTTCAATAATATTACAAGGGCCAGAGAAAATGCAAGGGCCGTGCAGGACCATATCACAAAAGAAGTGTGGCAGTGCCTGAATGATTATTATCATTTGATAAGAGATGCTAACATTCATCAGCAGATACAGCTTGGTGATCCTGTGACAGCATTAGACTCATTGATTTATCATGGTATGTTATATCACGGCACGGTGGATGTAACAATGGCAAGAGGTGAAGGTTTCAATTACCTCAACATCGGCAAATTTTTGGAAAGGGCTATCCTTTCAGCCGACATGCTGAATATAAAACTGACAGAGCTTGATTATAATTTAAAGCGGCCGGTAGAAGCAATTCCCTTGCGTTACCTCTTGTATTCCTTATCCGGTTATGAATTTTATTTAAAAACCCACCGGGGAAATTTCCAGGCCGACCAAGTACTGCAGCAGATTATTCATAATGAAAGCTTTCCGCATTCAGTGGCGTATTGCCTGAAACAATTGTTCCGGTATTTTGAGCGATTAGAAACGGAGAGCCTTCCGGAAAGCTATAAAGAATTAGAGTTTTTAATTGGCCGTGCCATGAACAATGTAAAATACAGCAGCATCAATACTGCTGATGGAGAAAATCTTAAAAAATTTTTACAACAAACCCGGCAGGAGCTTTTTGGAATAGCTGCTGCCTTTAATCAATATTATTTTGGCAATTCCTGAATTGCCGCAACTTTGCACACATGCCAAAACACCGTATTAAACACATCACCCGTTACACTTACCCATCAGCAGTAATTGACAGTGCCAACCAGGTAATGCTTTTTCCGCTGGATGATGCACAGCAGGAAATAAAAAAACATGACCTCATCATTACTCATCAG
The DNA here is from genome assembly GCA_046598205.1 of Chitinophagaceae bacterium. GTDB lineage: Bacteria > Bacteroidota > Bacteroidia > Chitinophagales > Chitinophagaceae > JJ008. The sequence goes on along the minus strand of JBKJIX010000098.1, from coordinate 24,968 downwards.
CCATCAGTAGAAGTTTTTACGGATTACTTTGGTAATAAGGTTGGTATATTCTCCGTCATTAAACCACACCGGGAGCTTACTATTGAATCGGTAATTGAGATGATAACCCATGAAGTAAAACTACCAGAGAATAATATAGCCTCCACATCGCAATGGGAAGAGTTGAGTAACACCAGGGAACAATTTCCTTACATAGATTTTATGCTGCTGGAAAAATTTGAGTCGTACAAAGAAATTTCTACGGTAGTAAAATCTCTGATGAATGAATCTATCACTCCCTTTGCAGTGGCAGAACTGATGTCTGCTTTTGTTTACAATACATTTGAATACAAAAAAGGTATTACGAATGTAGAAACCAAAGTGGATGAAATATGGAAACTAAAAGCCGGTGTGTGCCAGGATTTTGCTCATGTATTATTAGTGATGCTCCGTATTGTTGGTATTCCGGCGAGGTATGTTAGTGGTTATATCTGTCCCAAAGACCATGAGCTGCGTGGCGAAGGTGCCACCCATGCCTGGGTGGAAGCCTATATTCCTTTTCATGGATGGATTGGACTTGACCCCACCAACAATTGTATTGCCAGCGACCGTCATGTGCGGTTAGCCATTGGAAAAAGTTTTACTGATTGCACCCCGGTAAAAGGAACTTACAAAGGCTCCTCTGAACATATATTGGAAGTTTCTGTTACCATAGAAAATGGCGGCCCTAAAAAAGAAGGCGGTTCTCCCACTCCTGTTTTTACTTATCAGGTACATAATCCTGCCGGGCCGGATAACTCTTACAGAAAGTTTATGGAGATGCAGCAGCAGCAGTAAGAATTGACATTCCGAGGAATAGCCTGTCCCGCATTATATACGGGAAGAATCTTATATTTTTTACCCAGCTATCGGGATGACCCTTTTAAGATAAGGCAAAATGACTGACGAAATAATTAGTCGACGTTTTTTAATAAATCATCCTCAGCCAGCACTACTTCTCCTGTGGGCAAATAAACTTTAAGTTCATGAACCGTTCCATCATCCACCAATAAAATACCAGTGCCAGATTCTTCATTGCCATCTTTTATTATTCTCGATGCAGCAAGATTCTTCTCACCATTTTGTATTAATTCAATAATATATAAGGTGGAATTGTAGCGATAATTTATTTTTAACGAAGGCCATTCGGAAGGGATACAGGGAGCAAAAGTCAGGCTGTTGCCTTTTCTTTTTAATCCAATAAAATGTTCCAGGATTAACTGGTACATCCATCCGGCAGAACCTGTGTACCAACTCCAGCCACCACGGCCTTTATGCTCTTTTACACCATACACATCAGCAGCAATAACATAAGGCTCGGTTTTAAATTGTTCGATAGAGGCAGCGCCAGTACCGTGATTTACAGGATTAATCATTTGCAACAATTCCCATGTTTTCTTTCTGTCACCAATCATAGCAAAAGCCATTACTAACCAGATGGCAGCATGAGTGTACTGTCCTCCATTCTCCCTTACCCCCGGTACATATCCTTTTATATAGCCGGGGTTCATCTCCGATTTATCAAACGGTGGTGTAAACAGCCGGATGATATGATCTTCTTTTCGTACCAGGTGTTTGAAGGCAGATTGCATCGCCGTTAATGAACGATCGGTATCACCTCCTTTTGATATTACAGACCAGCTTTGTGCTATAGAGTCTATCCTGCATTCATCATTTTCTTTGGAACCTAATGGTGTTCCGTCATCAAAATAGGCCCGGCGGTACCATTCACCATCCCATGTATGCAAATGAATATTTTTCTTTAATTCTTCCGCTTGCTGTTTACATTTTTCTGCAAACACAGTATCATTTTTAATTGTAGCTACTTCAACAAAACGCAGCAGTATATCATATAAAAAAAATGCCAGCCAAACACTTTCTCCTTTGCCATGTTCGCCTACTTTATCCATTCCATCATTCCAATCACCTGAACCCATCAATGGTAATCCATTAACGCCAAACCGGAAGCCATGCTCAATAGCTCTTACACAATGTTCATACAACGAAGCCTGCTGATCGGACTGCACAGGTAAATCGAAATAAGATTCTTCCCCGCCATTTAATAAACGTCCTTCCAGGAAAAAAATATTTTCATCCAATACAGCCGTATCACCAGTAGTCAGGGTATAGCGGCTTACGGCATACGGCAACCATAAATAATCATCTGAGCAGGTTGTCCTCACACCTCTGCCCGCAGGCGGATGCCACCAGTGCTGCACATCTCCTTCTTTAAACTGGCGGGAGGCACATAATAATATCTGCTGCCTGGCAATGGCAGGTTTTGTATGCACTAACGATAAAACATCCTGCAACTGATCCCTGAAACCAAAAGCACCACCTGATTGGTAGAAACCGCTTCTTGCCCACATTCGGCAAGCTAATGACTGATAAGTGAGCCAGCCATTTGCCAGTACATTCGTTGCCATATCCGGTGTTTCAATCTGAACAGCTTCGAGTGTTTCTTTCCAGTACTGATTAACTTTTTGCAGGGCCTTCTGCGCAGCATTACTTCCTTCAAACCTGCGGATGGTTTCTAACACTTCGCTACTGTTTTTCCCGGCACCAAGCCGGAATATAACTTCATGTTCGCCATCTTCTGCCAAATCAAACACTACCTGTATAGCGGCGCAGGGATCTAAAGCAGCACCTGTTTTGCCGGAAAGTTTTGCCCTGTTCATCGCATCAGGATTACTGACGGTACCATTGCGTCCGATAAATTCTGTCCTGTCAGTAGTATAAAACTTATTGGGATCATCCACATCAAAAAAAGCTATCCTGTTTTCAAATTCTGTATTATAAGGATTCCTTGCTAGGATGGCCCCGCTGCGGGTATCGAGTTCTGTTATAATATGCTTTAAAGATTTGGAACGCAAATCCCCAAGTACCCATTCTATGTACCCTGTAACAGAAATACGACGATGCCTGCCGGATTTATTGCTCACCTTTAATACAATGAATTTTACCGGGTCTTCTATATCCGTGTACACACAGGCATTTGTTTCAATACCATCTTCACTATGTTCAAAAATGCTATACCCAAATCCATGCCGGGTAATGTAAGGTGATTTGCCGGTAGCTGGCAATGGCATTGGCGACCAAAATCTTCCGTTCTCTTCATCCCTCAAATAAAAAACTTCCCCTTTCAAATCTGTTACCGGATCATTATTCCAGGGTGTAAGCCGGAACTCATGTGCATTCTCAATCCATGTGTAAGACTGACCGCTTTCGGTAATGATACTTCCAAATTGGGGATTAGCTAAAACATTTATCCAGGGAGCTGGCGTAAATTTATTCTTGTTTGTAATGATAACATACTCTTTACCATCTTTTGAAAAACCTCCATAGCCATTATTAAAAAGAAGGTCAGTTGGCAATGATACAGCAGTATCAAGCGAAGAAGTAAATTTAGTAGGGTTGAAGTAAGGAATAGCTGATTTAATTTTAGTTCGCCCATTTATCTGTTCCTCCAGTGTACCCAGCTTGTCAGCTATTACTACATGGGCTACTGTTTGAAACAATATCCTGTCTTCGTTGGATATCTGGTCAGAAGAACGTACAAAAATACCACCCAGCTGATCTTTAGTATCTAGTGTAATACCGGGTGCTACTAATCCCTGAATCTGGTTATGCAATACCTGCCTGTAACCTCCATAATCTTCATTCCAGATTACCAGATCAACGAATAGTCCTTTTAAACGCCAATAGGCATGTGCCTGTACCAATTGTTTGACTAATTCGATATTGGATGAATCTTCTATTTGCAATAAGACTATTGGCAAATCACCTGAAATAGAATAGCCCCATAGTCCTGATTGTCCACGGTGATTTTTCAAAATGACAGCAGTATCAGTTCTTAATGCTGCATTGCTAAAAATAATAGAACCTGCCAGCCTTGAATATAATTGAGCATCTGACTCTTCTGCATTAATCTGTCGCAAAATAACCTGGCTATGCGTCCATGCCAGTTCTAATACCCTGTTGATCAAATGACGATCCTGGTATTTTTCTATTAAGAAATTACATGTTTCTTTTGTCTCTGCAATCCCAAAAATCATATCAATGGTAGCCGATTCGTAAGGTTCCAGAATTATTTGATATTGAATGGAAACAATTGGATCAAGAACAGAACCCATGCTTCCTGACAATCCTGCTGCCTGGTTTATAGCAGTTGGATTATTAATGGAGTTTCCCCTGCCAATAAATTTATTTCTGTCTGTTTCATAAGAAACATTTTTTATTTCAGCGTCATGCACTTTCATTAAGTGAAACATCCAGGGATTATTTTCATTTTCAGACCTTGGTCTCCTTGTACAAACTATTGCATTGCGCTGCTCATTCAATTCGGTTTGTATAAATAAATTGCTGAAAGCCGGGTGCAACTCATCTGCAATTGGCACCGCTAATACCACTTCTGCATAACTGGTAATAGCAAGGGTCTTTTTCTTCCGGGAGCGATTAGTAATATGAACCCTTCTCAATTCTATATCATCCTCCGGTGATACAACAATCTCCGTATGTGTTTCGAATGAAAAATCGCTGCGACGAAACTCTGCACGGCCTTGTGAAAATACCGCTTCATAATTATCTGTTTCCTTTAACGATGGTTGGAAAGAAGATGACCATGATTTGTTACTATCCAAATCACGGATATAACAATACGTACCCCAGTTGTCGCAAGTGCAATCTTCCCGCCAGCGATTCAATGCAATATTTTTCCAACGGCTGTAACCCCCACCTGCATTTGTTACCATTACATGATACCGTCCGTTGGATAATAATTGCACTTCCGGTACCGGAGTATGTGGTGTATCCAGCACTCTCATATAGCCTCCGCTGCTTGGTGTAAAACTGGTATCCATTTCATGCACCCGTGGCGAATAGAAAGTAGTCACCCGTGGAATTCTTTCCTGTAACAACAATAATGCAGACTTAACGCCAATGTCTGTTGTAAAACGTTGCTGCATCGGTTGTTCATTAAGAAGGTAGTTAATAGACAATAAACTCATGCCCTGGTGGTGGGCCATGAAAGATTTAACTACAGCAAAATTTTGTTTTCTGGCAAGCCTTGAAGGCGTATAATCTATTGCTTCAAAAAAACCATAGCGACCTTCGAAGCCTTCCTTTTTTAATACCTGCAAATTGTCATATGCCTCTTTCGGTGATATCATTATGGCAAGCACTGTAGAATAAGGAGAAACAACAAGGTCTTCACCCAACCCTCTTTTAAAACCAAGACCCGGCACACCAAACGGATGATACTGGTAATTAAGATTAGCATCTACCATATTGTAACCTGATTCAGAAATACCCCAGGGGATGCCTCTTTTTTTTCCATATTCAATTTGTCGTTGAATTACAGCTTTGGTGGTCTGGTCTAACAGTGTGTTTTTATAACCCGGCATTACCAGCAGCGGCATGAGGTATTCAAACATAGAACCGCTCCAGGAAAGCAGAATAGCGGTAGTACCAAAATTGGTGAGTTGTCTTCCTAACGCAAACCAGCTTTGCTGTGGCAGCTTACCTTCTGCAATGGCTGCAAAAGTGGTGAGGCGTATTTCAGAAGCCAGCAAATCATAAAAACTGTTGTCCTTTCTATGCTCTTCTGCATTATAGCCAATTGTCAGCAGATGCTGTGATTTATCATACAAGAATTCATAATCCATATCAATAAGCTGGGTACATTTTAGTGATAACTGCTCAATTGTTAGCAAAAGGGCTTTGGCTTTTCTACCAGCTTCTTCAATCATGGACCTGTATCCTGCCAGCCACTCGTCTTCACTGCCCGAATTATCTTCAGTGTATAGTTCATTAATAGAATGTAACAGGCTTTCTTCAATTTTACATAACTGTTTTATAGTTGGCATGCCTGGTAATGAAGGCACTTTGTTTTTAAATTTATCCGGAACAGGTTCATTAAAATAAAGCCAGGGAAAAAATGAACGCATATCATTCTCAATGTTCCTGATATGAGTAAATATTTTGTGTATCCACCAATCCGCTTCAGCTTCCGGGTCAATATCTAATTGTACCAAAATTTTGGTAAGTGCTTGTTCAAAATCTTCTAAATATTTTTTAACTACTACCGGGTTATCAAAATCACCTGGGTTATTTTCTTTTAGTCTCTCTTGAAATTTTTTGAGTTCATTTGTTTTTAATTTATCAGCTAAAATTCCTATTTCGTCCGTCAAGCCGTCTACAATAATTTTCTGCACCAGTTTTTCATTGGGTATAGTTATCAGACCCTGCTTTAATGTAATAAGATGACCCATCAGGTTGCCACTATCCACTGTAGAAATGTATCGTGGATGCAGGGGTGCCAGTGTTTGTGTATCATACCAATTATATAAATGTCCCCTGTATTTTTCCATGCGATGCATGGTATTAATCGTATTTGATGTAAGCTCAATTACTTCTCCTGCAGTTATATATCCAAAGTCATAGGCGGTAAGATTGGCAAGCATTGACAAGCCAATGTTAGTGGGTGATGTCCTGTGTGCAATTCTTTCTACCGGTTCTTCCTGGTAATTATCGGGAGGCAGCCAATTATCATCTCTCCCTACATAGGTTTCAAAAAAGGCCCAAATTTTACGTGCCAGCTTACGCAGGTATATGGTTTGCTCTTTGGACATTTCGGTTTTCTTTTCATTCACAGGCCTGCTGATGAACCACGCAATGAAAGGAGCTGTAGCCCATATTAACAAAAATGGAAACACTTTTGCCATTGTAAGCGGAGAATAAACTGCCAGATATACAAAAACAACAGCAGCAAAAAAAGGTGAGAACCACATAATACGATAAACAACACCAATGTCTCTTTGATCGGACCAACCATTTTTAAAAGGGTTCCATTCGAGTAGTTTTTTCCTGGAAATGTATATACGCCAGATAGTCCGCAATATGGCTCCGCTGTTTACATATAATTCAAAAGGAAGAAAAATGAATGCCACCGCCTGTTGAATAAAATTCGCTTTTAATGAACGGGCCGTGTACATTAAATGCTGAATAAAAACTTCATCATCAGGTTTTTTAAAAAGTTGCCATATAAAATTGACAACTACAGGAAGAAAAAAAATAGCAAGTACAGCGACTGTCCAGAAAAAAGGATTATGAGAAACCGTCCAGCCAAATAGAAGCAGCAGGAGCAATGCAACGGGCACTAAACTACGGCGTATGTTATCAAATATTTTCCACTTAGAAAGAAAAGATAACGGATTTAACTGTAGCCGGTTGTTGAATGAAGGCACAAAGGGAAGTACCCAGGCAGCGATTTGCCAGTCGCCCCGTATCCACCTGTGCCGGCGGCGCATATCAGTGATATAGGAAGATGGATATTCTTCGTACAACTGCACATCGGTAATAAGACCGGCCCGGGCATAAGAGCCTTCCAGTAAATCATGGCTGAGTATGCGGTTATCAGGAAACCTTTTCTTTAATACTTTTTCAAATGAATCAATATGATAAATCCCTTTACCAATAAAAGAACCTTCTTGAAATAAATCCTGGTAAACGTCTGAAGTTGCCTTTGTATAAGGGTCTGTGCCCGGCTCATTGCCATGCATTCTTGAATAGTAAGAACTGCTATTCATTGGCAAACTGTTGGAGACCCTGGGTTGCAAAATTGTATACCCTTCCACTATCCTTCTCTTTTTTTCCGAATACACCGGATGATTTAAGGGATGGGCCATGGTTGCAGTCATTTTCCAGGCTACATCCCTTGGCAATTGTGTATCCGTATCCAGCGTAATAATATATTTTACCGAGCTATAAATTTCTTTTTCACCCACTATCAATGAAAAAAAATTTTCCCCTACCCCCTTAATTAATGCATTTAAATCGCCCAGCTTTCCCCTTTTTCGTTCAAATCCCATCCATATCCTTTCATGATCATTCCATTTTCGTGGCCGGTGAAAAAGAAAGAAAGTATCGTTTCCAGGCCGATCATACTTTTTATTAAGTTCAATAATTTTTTGCCCGGCCTTTCTCAATATCATTTCATCTTCCTGCAAATGTTCTTGCTTTGCATCTTTAAAATCTGTCAGTAATGCAAAAGACAGGTTTGCATCACGGTTAGCGAGAAAACGAACTTCAAGCCCTTCCGTAAGATTTGCCACATCTGCTGCGCTACCTAAAATAGTAGGAACAACTACCATAGTGCGACAGTCCACAGGTATTCCCTCTGAAAAATCCATCCGCGGTAACAATCCAGGCCTTGCAGTAATGGTGACAAGCCAGTTTACGATTGATACTGCCACCATGCTGGTTGCTAATACTGATAAGGCGGAAAGAAATATCAATTGCCATCTATTAAAGCCCTCAATATGTGCTTTACCAATTAATGCCCAGCAGATAAGAACAGAAAGCAATATAATGCCTCCGATGTAGATGGTTAATGGAAACCTGTTAGCCAGTTTTCTGTTTTTCTCCCTGAATGTTAACCTGGCACCTGCTAATTTTTCAATTCTCTTTAATTCTTTACCCCGTAAATAGTATCCTATATGTGATTGCCGTTTGTCGTCATTCTTTTGTACACTTTCTTTAGTAAGCCGTACAAGCATTTCCGCTATCTGCTGTTCGGAGTAATTACTTTTCTTAGCAATATTTTCTACTTCATGCCTGTAATAATCTCTTGTATCAAAATCCATAGCGGGATAAATTCCTGCTGCATCCTGCCGCAAGGTTTCTTCCATGATGCTGGTACTTTCTACAAACTCCCGCCAGTCGGTTGTACTCAAAAAACGGAGACTGCTGATGCTGTTGCTTATGGATACCTGGTCTGCTGCCTGTTTTTGATTTTCCTGTTGGACCAGTTCATTACTACTCAATCCATTTTCTGACAAGGTTTGCTCCAACCAACTCATTGCTAATACCAATGAATTCCCTTTTTCCTGCAGTCTTCTTGTTAACTCTGCCACAAAGGAACTTGCCATAGGTGGTTTCGACCTGGCCATATCTGCTATTACTAATACCAGGTTTTTCGGATCCTTTTCGGCCACTGAAATCATTTCATCTGCCCAGTAGGTAGCCAGAGATTTGTTAGTAATATCAATTGATATCTGAATTGAAAGGCGTCGCAAATTTTCCAGCAATGCCAGCTGGAGCATAATCGGGATGGCCCACAATTCACCGAGATTCAAAAAATTAACCTGTTGGTAGGCAGACACAAAATTTTGGAGGCTTTTCAGGCTTACATGACCATCAGAATGGGAAATAATTTCCACAGCTATATCATAAACTCGGGGCAACCCGGCAGAAACACCCTTTGCTAATTGTGGCAATCCTTTACTATACCCTTTAGGCAAATGCTTTTTAGCTGTATAAATTTGCTCTTCAATTAGGTAAAAATTATCGAGGAGCCATTCCCCTGCTGGTGTAATGCGGCTCTCTTGTTTTACATTTTCAGTAAGGATGGAATGAACTTCAAGCAGTATGTTTTCGTTTTCCGCAAGTCTTTTCAGCAACTGCTCTGAAAGGTCTTTGCTAACTAATACATGCCGTTTAGCAAGGGCTTTTGCATGGTGATCAAGCTGTTCTGCGGTAAAAATTTCAGCCCTTAGTGGTAGGCTTTCGTCCACTCCATTATTATCATTACTAAAAAATGGCTCGATGACATTCTTTTTAAATTTGGAGATAGCACCAGGAAGCATTTCAAAGATATCTTTCTGCTTGTTTTTTCTTTGATTGGTCTGCATGCACCTGTATAAGTTTAGTTATGGTGGTTGATCCGGTATTCCCGCATAAGACTATGCCAATATCATGCCTTATGCAGCTCATTGAGCCTTAATAGCCATAGATGTAGTAAAGTGTTTTATGTCAGCCGGCTTCGTATCATTTTATCGGTACATTTGAAAAAAAATCATGTTTACCACCCTGCTCACCGCTCTTGAAAATGGGATTTATATTATTACTATCAACCGACCCGATAAATTGAATGCACTAAGCAAAGATGTATTTACTGATTTAAACACAGCTCTGGATGAAATAAACAGTAATGCGGAAATAAAGTCAGTTATCATCACTGGTGCAGGGGCAAAAGCATTTGTTGCCGGAGCAGACATTTCAGAATTCGGCGAATTGAATAAAGAAGACGCAATGGCATTAGCCAAAAGAGGACAGGATACATTTGCAAGAATTGAAAATTCATCCAAGCCAATAGTAGCTGCCGTAAATGGTTTTGCATTAGGCGGTGGTTGTGAGTTAGCCATGAGTTGTCATTTCCGGGTAGCAAGTGAAAATGCAAAGTTTGGTCAGCCAGAAGTAAACCTGGGATTAATTCCCGGCTATGGCGGCACACAACGGTTAGTGCAATTGATTGGAAAAGGAAAAGCAATGGAACTGCTTATGTCGGCTCATCTGATAGATGCCGCAGAAGCAAAGCTACTTGGATTAGTGAATTACGTTACAACACCTGAAACACTAATAGAGCATACAAAAAAAATACTTGACATCATAAATTCAAAAGCACCATTAGCGGTAGCTGGCTGCATCAAAGCTGCTAATGCTGTATTTGATGAAACAAAAGATGGCTATGCGGTGGAGATTGAACAGTTTGGTAATGCCTTTGCCACAGAAGATATGAAAGAGGGAACAGCATCTTTCCTTGAAAAGAGAAAAGCAGTTTTTACCGGCAAATAATTTTATTGAAACAATTCATCCGGGAACACCCGTATTACTTTTACAAACCGGCTTTGATAATATTTTTCAAAAGGCGTTATAACTACCCCTTTTGCTTTGCCTGATGTGGAATGAATAAAATGCAGTTTACCCTCATCCACATTTTCTACAATGCCCATGTGGCCTACAATACGTATAGTGCTATCTGTACCAGTAAATAAAATTAAATCTCCGGGCTTCGAATTTTCCATTGCAACCTCTTTACCATAATCAGTAAAGTCAACCGATGACCGGGGTACTTTTATATTGAAATGATTGAACACATAAGTGATAAAACCAGAGCAATCAAATCCTTTCTCAGGATCGGTAGAAGCGTAGAGGTAAGGAATCCCAATTAATGTTTTAGCAAAAGCAAGTATAGAATCTGGTTGTACTGAAGTAATGATAGCTTCGCTTTGCTTTAATTCAGGAATTATTTCAGCAGGCTCGTTACGGGTGTTATCTTTTTCGGCTACTACTGTGGCCGTTGAATCTTTGGATATATCAGGGGAGGGATCATTCTTATTCTGACATCCCGCCAAAATAATAGTGATGGTAACAAATAAAAATAAATTGTGCAATGCTGATTTCCTTTTCATCAAAATTATTTCTCTATTAGTTTATCATCAATCAAATAAGCAGCTACCCCGCTGATATTATCACTGCCCTTTGCATCTTCCAGGTACACCCTGAAAGAAGTAATGCTTCTTGCAGGAAACGTAAGTATTCTTTTATGGCCTACACTGGTTCCATTTACCTCGCCTGTTACTTTATTGCCTTTATAAAAAACAATGTTGAATTTACGCACCGTTTGCCCAAGATGGATAGCTTCGCGGAGTACAATACAGTTTATATTCGTTTCTTTAGGAAGTTCTACAATAAAATTTTGCAGATTAGCTCCAAATGCATCAGTAGGCTCAATTGACCTAAATGTAATTTCTTTTGGTTTGAATTCATAAAATGTCCTCGCTGATTTCAACAGGTTGTCATCAAAACTTTCATCCCGCAGTTTTTTAAATGCCATCAATGCTGCCACATCTTTATCTCCTATCAGCCCCCTGCTGTCGGGTGGAACATTCAATAAAAGATTGGCCCCTCTTCCCACAGATTTCAACCAGAGAGTAAACAATTGTTGTGGTGTTTTTATTTTTTCATCTTCATTAGCATGCCAGAACCATCCCGGCCGTATGCTGACATCACACTCAGCCGGTATCCATTGTTTGCCATTATAATTACCATGATTCAACGTATCCATTACCGGAGAGCCTAAACCTCTTTTAAATCCTGCTGTATCTAAAAAATTCCAGTTCGGGTCGCCAGCAATCCCGTTTTCATTGCCCACCCAGCGTATGTCGGGGCCAATATCACTAAATACAACAGTACGGGGCGAAATTTGCCTTACTGTATTTTCAAACCTTCTCCAATCATAGACCTGTCTTTTACCATTTGGCCCTTCGCCATTTGCACCATCCCACCACAACTCCCACACCTCTCCATAATCTTTCAGCACTTCCCTTATCATTCCAATAAAGACATCATTATATTTTTCTGTGCCATAGTCAGGATGACTTCTGTCCCACGGAGAAATATAAACGCCAAATTTCAACCCGGCTTCCCGGCAAGCTTGTGATAATTCTTTCAATACATCTCCTTTCCCATCTTTCCATTTACTTTCTCTTACTGTATGTTTTGAAAATTTGCTTGGCCATAAACAAAAGCCATCATGGTGTTTGGCAGTAATTATAATTCCTTTTGCACCCGACTCTTTGGCCACTCTTACCCATTGACGGCAATCTAATTCTGTAGGATTAAAAATAGCTGAGGGCTCTGTTCCTTCACCCCATTCCTTATCTGTAAATGTATTGGGGCCAAAATGAACGAACAGATAATATTCTTTTTCATGCCAGGAAAGTTGTGACTTTGTCGGCAGTGGCATTTTAGTTATCGTTTGGGCACTACTGGTAAATGTTGCTGCTACTATCAGACTACACCAAAATAATTTCATAAAGGTTATTTCTTCATTTTAAAAACATAAGGTATCTCATCGGCAATGGGATGCTTTGCTTTATAAGTATATCCCATCAACCCGGCTATTGTTTGAGCAAATTGCTGCTGGTACAGTTGCATCTCCGATCCGATAGCTTTCGGATTCAACTCGCCCCGCACTGGTGTATCAGGCCCCATCACTGCAAACCATATTTCATGTGCATCCTGTATTTTATTATTATGGCTTGTCCATTTTTCTTTTTCTATATCACCCCGGCCATGGTCAACGGTAATGAATAAGGTGGTTTTGTCTTTATACTGCGGGTCGGTTTGCACATAGTTCCAGATTTCTTTTACCCAAGCATCTATCTGGTGACCGGCATCTAAATAAGAACGATACTGGCCGGCATGTGCCCATTCATCTGTTTCGCCGTAAGCAATATATAACACTTTCGGTTTCTTTGTTTTCAAATATTCCATGGCACCGTAATGAGTAAACACATCAAAACATTCTTCTTGATTCCACGGCTTATGAGCATCCTTTCGCATTGCATTCATCAGTTTTTCATTGGCCGTTGGTTTCTTTCCCCCTAGCATATCAAATCCCGACACAACAGGTATGCCGCTTCTTTCTTCATTCAAAATCCTGCCAAATGCTTCCCAGGCACCAAATGCTGCCACTCTTCCTTTCAGCTTGGGTTGTTTATTCAAATATTCCAATACTGTTACGTTGGGATTAGGCGGATAGTTATTGCTATTAATATTGGTGTCAGCATAACCAGTAAATATTTCGCTGTACCCGGGATAGCTAAACCAGAAAGGATTGGCATTATCAACTTTGCTGCCTAGTGTTCTGTTTCCAAAGACTTGTCCTTTTGTAACTATAGTGCTCCAAAAAAATGGCATCAGCTTTTTTCTACGTTCGCCTTCTGTATTGCTCCAGTAAGTTGTATAGATGTATTCACTGTCGCCCTGATTAAATTTTGAATTGTTGGCAATAGCAGAATCCATTCCTTTAAAAACTTCCTGCCAGCGAAACCCATCGGTTGTTATAATAATAATATTTTCTGTTTTCCGCTGCCCGTTCACTGAACAGGTTATTAATAAAAAAAAGGGTAAAACATACTTCAGCATAATGGCAATTTACTACCGGGAAATGAACTTTAAAAGTAAAAGAATTATTAACCTTAAATTTCAAGAGATGTTTCAGCTAACCTACCTTTGCGGCACCAAATAAACCTATATGGAATACAGAATAGAAAAAGATACCATGGGCGAAGTGAAAGTGCCTGCTGATGCCCTCTACGGTGCACAAACACAGCGCAGCATTGATAACTTCAAAATTGCACAGGACATAAATAAAATGCCTAAAGAAATTATTGCTGCTTTTGCATATCTGAAAAAAGCCGCCGCTATTACCAACCAGGAAGCTGGTGTATTGCCCAAAAATAAAGCAGCATTGATTGGTAAAGTATGTGACGAAATTCTGAAAGGCCAATTGAATGATTCATTCCCTTTGGTAGTATGGCAAACAGGTAGTGGTACCCAGAGTAATATGAATGTAAATGAAGTGGTAGCTTATCGTGGCCATGTGCTGAAAGGTGGCAAACTTACCGATAAAGAAAAGTTTCTGCATCCGAATGATGATGTAAACAAATCACAATCATCTAACGATACCTTTCCGACAGCCATGCACATTGCGGCGTATAAAATTTTAGTAGAAACAACCATTCCCGGAATTAAAAAACTGAGAGATACACTGGCGAAGAAGAGCAAGAAATATATGAAAGTGGTGAAGATTGGCCGTACTCATTTTATGGATGCCACTCCGCTAACAGTCGGACAAGAATTCAGTGGTTATGTTTCGCAATTGGATCATGGATTAAAAGCAATAAAAAACACTTTAGCACATTTAAGTGAATTAGCTCTTGGCGGAACTGCTGTAGGCACCGGTATCAATACTCCACCGGATTATTCAGAAAATGTAGCAAAGCATATTGCAAAACTTACCGGTCTTCCGTTTATAACGGCTGAAAATAAATTTGAAGCATTAGCTGCACATGATGCTATTGTTGAATCACATGGCGCATTAAAAATGGTAGCTGTTAGTTTAATGAAAATTGCCAACGATATAAGAATGCTTTCATCGGGACCAAGAAGCGGTATTGGTGAAATCTTTATTCCTGATAACGAGCCCGGCTCCTCCATTATGCCGGGGAAAGTAAACCCTACACAATGTGAAGCACTTACAATGATTGCTGCGCAGGTAATGGGTAACGATGTAGCCATCAGCATTGGTGGTGCATCCGGGCATTTTGAATTGAATGTTTTTAAACCAGTGATGATTTATAATTTCCTGCACAGTGCCCGATTGATTGGTGATGGATGTGTTTCCTTTAATGACAAATGTGCCGTAGGTCTTGAACCGATTGAAGTCAATATTAAAAAACATGTTGATAATAGCCTGATGCTGGTAACAGCATTGAATACAAAAATTGGTTATTACAAAGCAGCCGAGATAGCACAGAAAGCCCATAAGCAGGGAACTACGTTGAAAGAGATGGCTGTGAAGCTTGGCTACCTGACCGCAAAAGAGTTTGACGAGTGGGTAAAGCCGGAAAACATGGTAGGTGAGATTTAACCCTTAGTTCATCGCTTTGTCACCCTTCGACAGGCTCAGGGTGATAAAGCAGTTATCGTAAAACCCCTATCGTAAAAAGGAAAGATTAACAATTTATTCTTTCATTTATTCCGTAAAATTTGCAAAAAGGCAGGTTTTGTTTCTATCTTAGATAACCGTAATAATCCAAACCCTTTTATTAACTTAAATCCCCTCTATGAAAAGTAACAGCCCTGTATCATTGTCTGCCTCACCAAATTTACTGAAAGCCCTGAAACCAGAGCTGCCAGTAGTCAAACTACCAGAACAATCTCCGTATTTAAAAGCAATTCTTACAGATAAAAGATCTTCTGGCCCTGCCCGGGTTTTATCTATGGCCAACTCCAACCTGGCAGCAGCTTTACGTTATATTGCTAATAGCAAGCAAACTGCATTAGTAAGGAGTTGATTAAAAAAGAATTTATTATTTGTAATTAAACCGTTGAGCATAACTAAAACAAAAAGCCCCCGTCAATTGCGGGGGCTTTGCTTTTCCTATAATTTCTTTTAGCGATCATGCTTATTACTGCTTAATGAATTTTTCTATTTGTACTTCTATATCATTGCCATTAGACAGTTTCAACAAATAGGTTCCGGGCTTTAGCGAAGAAACATCCACAGGGAAATCATTCTTATAACTATTTGCCTATGTCAATACTCTGCCATAGATATCACATATCTGCACTTGTAATGGTTTTCGGAGTTCTTTCTTAGCATGTACATTAATGATATTGACAAAAGGGTTGGTAAAAATCTGTATCAGCCCTTTTACAACCGGTGGGCCGGTTCTGTCGGGATTCTCATTTAAGGCTAACAATAACGTTGTTTTATAAGTCAGTTTTAAAATCTTGCCGGCATCTTTTGTTGGGCTATTACCCCCGCTGAAACCACTCATAATACAGAACTGCTGCCTCTAGGAATTCATTTTATCCGGGTTAAAATACTGAACAATACCATTCAAAAAAGAGTGATAAAGCAAACCCTGTAATGATTTTTGTATCCTTCATTATAAAAGAATAGCCGTCCTGAAAAGTAGCTGCTATTTTTTCTTATAACACTTGGACTTTATCGCTAACCTCTGTGCTGGTTTCAATTGCTGTGTGAGCTTCCGAAGGGATATTCTTTTTAAAAAAACGTTTTTGGAATATCAGTAGTGTAATAACACCGATGGAAATGGAAGCGTCTGCTATATTAAATATGGCGCTGAAAAATTCAAACTCATCACCTCCTACAAAAGGGAACCAGGAAGGGAAATGGCCTTTAAACATGGGGAAGTAAAGCATATCCACTACACTGCCATGCAGAAACGAAGAATATCCGTTTGATGAAAATTCTGCAATGCCTGAATACTGGAGATAATCATTAATGGAAGGATCGTACTTCAGGCCTTTATCGAAAAACATTCCGTAAAACATACTGTCAATCAGGTTGCCTAATGCTCCTGCATAAATCAAGGCTGCGCAAACTATAAACCCTCTTCTATATTCCTGTTTTACAATTCTGCCAAGATACCAGGTACCAAAAATGACAGCCGCAAGCCGAAACAAGGTCAAAATAACTTTACCAGTTTCATTCCCAAATTTCCAGCCCCATGCCATACCGGGGTTCTCAATAAAATGAAGCCGAAACCAATCCATGCCCATTACCCTCGTTACTTCACCAGTATCATGGTTTGTTTTAATCCAAATCTTCAACGCCTGATCCACGATGATGATGGCAGTAATAATAAATACAACATGCTTTAGTTTCAGTGTCTTCATAAATATCTGGCAAATATAAGAAGAAAGCTGCAAGCCTCTCGCTGCCTGCTTCTCGCTGATTTCCTCTAACTATATTTTAACTACTGGTTAGCTTATTTCCAAAACCCATGAGCATTTTTTGCTCATCATTAACATCAATGAGAACTGCAGTTATTAGTGTTTGATCTCCGAAATTTGCTCTTTGGGCTATCAATAATTGAGTTTCCAGTTCGAAAGCAGACCCTAAAGATATTTCTATAAACCTCCTATAATCCTTTTCACTACTTCTGCTGCTGCCTTCCGCAATATTTGAGGGGATAGAAACCCCACATTTTGTTATCTGGAGTGATAAGCCGAATTTCTCCTCTTTAGGAAAATCCCCGATAATCTTAAAGCAATTAACTGCAATGTCCATTCCTTTCTGCCAGATACGCAGTTCCTTGAAATTTTTCATATACGATTATACTTTGTTTCCTGTTTGATGCGGGTAGCAAGAAGCGAAAAGCGAATAGCTACTCTTCAAAATATACCCTCTTAACCCGTTGAGAAACACCCGTCATTATTTCATACGGGATTGTTTCAGCCCATTTTGCAACTTGCTGAACAGACAGCTGGTTGCCAAAAATGATAACATCATCCCCTTCCTGTACACCAGGAATATCGGTTACATCTATCATAAACATATCCATACAAACAGTGCCGATAACCGGGGCCAGTTTATCTTTTACTAACACTTTCCCTGCTCCACTACCTAATCTTCTTGGATAGCCATCTGCATAGCCAATACGAATGGTAGCAATCATCGAATCCTTTTCGATATGGCCCTTTCTGTTATAGCTTACTGATTCTCCTTTCTTCAGCAACCTGACCTGAGCAATGGTTGATTTGAGTGTAGCGACAGTTTGCAAATTCAGACTACCCGAGTTTGAACTATCAACTCCGTAAAGCCCGATACCCAATCGTATCATATCCATCTGCAATTGCGGGTGGCGTATAGCCGCTGCTGAATTAGCGATATGTTTTATAAAAGTATAGCCCAGTTTATGCTCCAGCTCTTTTGAAGCAGCATCAAAAAGTTTAAACTGTTGCAGGGTAAATTCATCCTGTGTCATTTCTTCGCTAGCTGCCAGATGAGAAAAAACAGATTGCACTTTAAAAGATGGAGTTGATTGTAAAGCCGCTGCTAATTTCTCCATATCATTTACTGCAAAACCCAGCCGGTTCATCCCGGTTTCTATTTCGATATGAACAGGGTATTGTTGCAACCCTTCCTGTTGCAAAAATTTATCGAATGAATGCAGCAGTTCAAAAGAATATATTTCAGGTTCAAGATTGTTTTCAATGATGGATTCAAAAGCATTTTCTTCCGGGTTCATTACCATAATGGGTAATGTAATGCCAGCTTTTCGCAAATCTACTCCTTCATCAGCATAGGCCACACCAAGATAATCCACTTTATGATATTGAAGAATGCCGGCAATTTCTGCCCCACCACTTCCGTAGGCAAAGGCTTTTACCATTGCCATTACTTTAGTGGATGGTTTTACTATTTTTTGATACTCCTTCAAATTATGCGCAATGGCATTCAGGTTTATTTCCAGTAAAGTCTGATGTACTTTCTGTTCCAGCAACTGCACAATTTTTTCAAAGGCAAAAGTTCTGGCTCCTTTTACCAGAATAGCTTCTTCCTTGAAATGAGAAGAACGGAATTGATGAATGAATTCTTCTGTAGATGTGTATAGCTCAACTAATATTTTTTTTCCTGTTCCTGCTAAAAAATGCAAGAGGTTTGCTGAGATTTTTTCTCCAATACCAATTACCCTGCTGACTTTATGCTTTATAAGGCTTTCGAGAATTTGGTTATATAAAATATCAGCCGGTAATGAACTTTGTAAAAAATCAGAAAGTATTGCTGTTTTCTTATCACCAGTACTTTGCTGATCAAGAAAGTTGAGTGCAATTTCCAGCGAACTCAGGTCGGCGCTATAACTGTCATTAATAATAGCACAATGATTGATCCCTTTCTTTAACTCCAGCCGCATATTTACCGGGTGAAGTTTGTTCATCCGTTCCATAACGGTTGCAGCATCCATTTTCCACAGAAGTAAAACGCAACAGCAGGTAATCGCATTTTCAATTGACGCTTCATCCGTAAAGGGGATACTAATTCTATATTCTAATGATTTCCGGGAGATAGTAATGGCTGTATCTTGTTTATTTTTTTTGATATCGTGTACAATAAAATAGCATTGGTTACCGGTTCCCCAGGTTAATATTTTCAGGTCTTCGCCCAGCAAATCAATTACATCTCTCCGGTTTTCAAAATCAGTTTCTTTTCCAATCAATTCTTTGCAGTTTCTGAACAGCGTAAGTTTTTCCCTGAACTTATGTTCTTCATCATTAAACCCTTCGCTGTGGGCTTCTCCTATATTGCAGAGAATCCCAATCGTTGGTTGAATGATTTTTTCCAGGCGCAACATTTCTCCCTGCTCAGATATACCTGCTTCAAAAATACCCAGTGTATGTTGCGGATTCATCTGCCACACACTCAACGGCACTCCTACTTGTGAGTTATAACTTTTCGGACTTCTTACAATAATATAATCTTCATGAAGCAATTGATACAGCCATTCTTTTACGATTGTTTTACCATTACTACCGGTAATGCCAATTACGGGGATGCCGAATTGCTGCCGGTGATGTGCTGCTAATTGTTGTAAGGCAATCACTGTATCATTTACCAATAGAAAATTAGCTTCCGGATATTCTCCGGTTTCTATTTTCCGGCTGATAATAAAATTTCGTACTCCTCTTTTATATAGCTCAGGAATAAACTGATGGCCATCCCTGCGAATACCTTCTATTGCAAAAAATAAAGAAGAGGCAGGAGAATAAACTTTCCGGCTGTCGAGTATGAGATGTTCGATTAGTACGTCTTCTGCTATAATGCTTTCTGCATTAATAATACGGGCAATATGACTAATTTGATAACTCAACTAAAGACTGGTATTACTGGCTTTCGTCTGTTACATCTTCAGGAACACCTTCCTTTTTCATAAATATGGAATAGAAAATAGACCCTGCGATACAAATAAGAATTACGCCTAAGGAAATAAATACCTGTGTTTGTTTATCCACCCACTGATTGATCCAATGCTCTCCCAGCATTTTAATACCAATAAAAACGAGCACAATGGCAATGCCCTGCTGCAGATAATCGAACTTGGTAACTGCACCACGAAGCAAAAAGAAAAGCGACCGAAGACCCAATACTGCAAAGACATTTGATGTATAAATAACCAGTTTAGCAGTCGATTCGTAACCGGGTGTTTTGGTATCTACAATTCCCATTACTGCCGGGATGGAATCTAATGCAAACACCAAATCAATGGCAGCCAGCATAATTACTACTACAAAAAGGCTAGTATAAAATTTTTTCCCGTCTATTACTACTGAATATTTTCCATCGCCATCATGGGGTACCAATGGCAGTATCCTTTTCATCCATTTATAAATTTTGCTTTCTTCGGGTTTAAATTCTTCATCATCGCTGGCGGCAAACATTTTGTATCCAGTATAAACCAGGAACACCCCGAATATGTAAAGCACCCAATGAAATTTTTCCACCAATGCTACACCTACCGTAATAAAAATAATTCTGAAGATGATGGCCATTAAAATGCCCGCCAGCAATACCCGGCCATAATTTTTTTCTTTTACCGAAAAGGCAGAAAATATAAGAATGAAAACAAAAATATTATCAATACTAAGGCTCCACTCCATCAGGTAGGCACTCAGATATTCCAATGCCGGTTTCTGCCCGTTTTCTATCCACATAAACACACAAAAAGATAGTGCAAGCCCCACCCAGAAAAAAGTCTGGTATAAAGCCTGACGGATAGTGACCTTTTTATTTTTTTTGCTGAGCAGACCCAAATCCACAACAAGGGAAGCCACTAATACAATTCCAAAAACGAGGTAGGTTATTTGTTCTCTTGTCATCTGGGAAGATTATAATGTATGCAAAGATAAGTGGAAGGCACAAGGCATTGAATGCAAAGCCGCAAATCACTTATGCCGCATATTTTCTTTTTCTTACTTGCTGATAAACCCATCCAAACAGGAATACCATCAAAATTGGCAAGCCGATATTGATAAACTGCCAGGTTGTTTTTTGTTCTTCCACTTTTTGTGTGTTCAACAGCCGCAACACAATGTCTTTATTTCTTGTTTCAATAATGCCTGGTTTATTGACAAGGTATTCCATACAATTCAATAAAAAATCCCGGTTGGCAAACTGGTACTCATATTGAGATCCGACTGTATAGAAATTCAATCCCATTGGCAATGGCCCTTCCTTGGGAGACAAATCGTTTAGTAATATATCACCATCCCCCACTACAATCATTTTATTATCCTGTTTATTTCCATCCATAAATGATGAACCTGATGCAGCAATACTATCAATTTGCGACTTGGAAGCCCTGTTTCTAAAAAGAGAAGTGAACTTGCCTTCTAATAAATACGCTACAGGTATAGCATTCTTTTTAAATTTTACATCTTCGGGTGCATTCTTATTTTCGTTCAGGCTGATAAGTGCCGGGGTGCTTATTATCCTTGAATTGGAAGACGAAGCTAGCAGCACCGTTTTCTTTATACCCGGAGTGGCAATCGTATCAATAGAGTTAGCAAACCGGGCTGCAATCAAACCAGTATTTTTATTGATAGTATGATTTCCGTTTGATTCAAACAAGGGATAATAATTCCAGTGTACAAATTCAAACTGAGGTGTTTCGCTATTGCCGTTTACAGCCAGTGGAATAAAATCACATTGCAAATCCATTACCAGGTCGGTATTGATGCGGACACCGTATTTAAAAAGCATATCCGTCAGGTTCAGATTCCTGTCAAAAGCAATTGTTTCTGGTGCATAGCGCAGGCTGTCCTGCTCAGCAATCAGGTTGTCAATAAACCATAATACTTTTCCGCCCCGCATAATGTACTGGTCTATTTTCAATTTTTCATCTTCTGTAAACTGCACCGTAGGTTTTACAAACAGCAGCACTTTAATTGTATCAGGAATAAATTTCTGTTGGTTTATGTCAAGTGTAAAGAGCTTGTAATCCTTTTGCAGCGTTTGTTGCAAATCAAAAGTGTGGTAGTCAGTCGGCTCCCCGTTACCAGTTGAATAAGCCACTAATGGTTTGGAGGGGTTTATCAATCCGTCTAATGTTTTGGCAAACTGGTATTCCATCAATGCTTCAGCACTATTTAATTCTTCGGCACCGATGGCCCTTTTTCCACCGCCATATAAATTTACCAGTGCCTGCCGGTCTTTATACCTCACTAATGCCACAGGGTAAACTCTTTTACTTTCCTCACCGGCTTTTACCTGCACCGTAAGGTTAATCGGGTTGGCACCTAAGCCAACTAACGTATCCTCGTATCTCTTTCCGTTTGCTTCCGGCATTTCATCCTGCGGAGAAATAAAACGATAATGAACTTTGGAGCCATTTCTGTCTTTCATTAACCCTAAAAACTCATCGGTGCTGGTAGCCAATTTTTTAAACCCTGCCGGAAACTGTCCTTTCAGAAATACATCAATCTGTACATCATCATCCAGGTTTTTTAATAAGTCTTTTGTTGCCTTACTCAGTGTGTATCTTTTCTCCTTTGTCAAATCAAACCGGGCATGAAAAGCAGAAGCGAGGTAATTAACAGCAAACAAAACCACCAACAGCAACAGCCACCAGAATTTTGAAGCAAATATTTTATTTATCGCTTTTTGCATTTTACCGTTTTAATAAATTCCGGTTAGTGATCGTTAAAAAAAGAAAAATCATGGAAGCAAAATAAATCACATCTCTTGTATCAATCAGCCCACGACTGATGCTGCGGTAATGAAAATCAATCCCAATCATTTCCACATAATAGTCGGCACCATTACTTAATGCAGGTAATTTGCTGATGGCACTAAAACCATAATACAACAAGGCGCATCCTATCAGGCTGATGATAAATGCGACTACAGCATTATTGGTGAAACTGCTACAACAAATACTGATAGCTGTAAAAACAGCCGCCAGGAAAAATAGGCCTATATAAGAACCGATGGTAGCTCCCATATCCAACCCTTCATTAGAAGAAAGACGCTGAATAGAGAAAATATAAATAATAGTAGGGAGTAAAGCAATTACTACAACGATAAAACTGCCAAGATATTTGCCAGAAATTATCTGCCAGCGGCTTAACGGACGGGTTTGTAATATTTCATAAGTCCCGGTTTTAAACTCTTCAGCAAAGCTGCGCATGGTTATAGCTGGAATGAGCAATAAAAGTATCCACGGGGCTAATTGAAAGAAGAGGTCTAGGGTGGCATAACCAAAGTCGAGTAGGTTGTCATCAAAAACAAAAAGCACCAACCCGTTTACCAGCAGGAAAACTATGATGGCTATATAGCCGGTAAGACTGCTGAAAAATTGACGAAGTTCTTTTTTACAAACTGACCACATAGTTGCCTGCAAAGTAATGTTAAACGCAATGTTATACAAAACAGGTGTATAAAAATTGATTTTTTATTTGTAAATTGTGATAAATGAAAAAGGACATGGAAACGGTAAAAGCGAGGCCCCGTACAATGCTGGAAGTCTATCAATGCCTCCCGGAAGGAATTCCACTTGAATTAATCAACAACCAATTAATTATGTCGCCAGCCCCAAACGACCCGCATCAGCAAGTCATTGTTGAACTTTCCTACGAAATAACAGGATTCATAAAAAAGAATAAGCTTGGAAAAATAAGAATAGCCCCTTCTGATGTCTATATTAATGAAGAAAATGTTTTCCAACCAGATATTTATTTTGTAAGCAATGAAAACCCTGGAAGTTTTGAAAGAAACGGTTTTCATGGGTCGCCTGACTTTGTAATTGAAATCCTTTCTCCCGGAAATGAAAAAAAGGACAAAACAGACAAATACAATATATACGAAAATGCTGGTGTTAAAGAATATTGGTTGGTAAATCCCGATACGAAAACAGCTACTGGATTTTATTTAACCAATAGCCGTTTTGAATTATTTGCTGAAGAAAAGGATAAACTCTCTTCCCGTTTATTAAATACTATTTTCCCCTTCTGATTATTTATACTGCAAAGCTCTCACCACAACCACAGGTTCTGCTGGCATTGGGATTACTGAAATAAAAACCCTTACCATTTAAGCCGTCTGAAAAATCGAGGGTGGTATTAACAAGGTATAAAAAACTCTTCAGGTCAGTTACCACTTTTACTCCGTTATCTTCAAACACCTGATCCATCGGTTTTGATTCGTTGTCAAAATCCAATTTATAACTAAGACCAGAGCATCCACCGCCTACCACTCCTACCCGAACGAAATAAGAAGGGTCATTCTCAACCCCTGCATCCTTCATCAATTGTTGGATTTTTACTTTGGCGGTATCGCTTATATATATTGCGTTAGCTAATTCTACACTCATATTTCTAAGCTTTGAGTTATGAGTTGCGAGTTACGAGAAAGAGTCTTCAATTTGAAGTCTCGTAACTCGTAGCTAACAGCTCGCAGCTTTTTTTTAATGAACTACACTTTCATCAAGCTTCAATGCTTCCAAACCATTCTTCTGACGGTAGTCATTGATAGCTGCTTTGATAGCATCTTCAGCAAGAACAGAGCAGTGAATTTTTACCGGAGGAAGGTTCAATTCTTCCACGATGTCCATGTTATCAATTGCAATGGCTTCTTCAATTGATTTTCCTTTCAGCCATTCGGTAGCCAAAGAAGAAGAGGCAATGGCAGAGCCGCAGCCAAAAGTTTTGAATTTGGCATCTTTAATAACACCGGTTTCATCCACTTCAATTTGCAAACGCATAACGTCGCCGCACTCAGGTGCACCAACGAGACC
>JBKJIX010000182.1:0-20913 GCA_046598205.1 Chitinophagaceae bacterium | reverse complement strand
GATGTTTCATTACCACTGCTGATTAAATCCATATAACCTACTTTTTTTTCAGACAATACCCTGAAACAATCTAATCCTTTTGGCGAAAGGTTTACACGGCCATCTGCACTTAATGGTGCTGTACTTACAAAAAAGATATGTTGCGTTTCAATAAACTCTTTGTGTGCAGGTTTAATAGAATCGTGGAGTTTTCCCATGGTTGATTGGTTTGATGAATGAAGATAAGAAGGAATATTTTTCTTATTCCTGGAGAAGTTCCTTCTTGCTAATCAGCCTGCATGATTTATTTTCGGGCATGGCTTTATTAGTAGTATCAGGTATTGGTAAACAGGAAAAGGAAAACTTTACCGTAAGGGATATACATTTCACCCAACAAGCTGCACAAAGAATTGCCATTGCCGGAGAAACAGGTTCAGGCAAAACGACCCTGCTTAAAATGATTGCCGGGTTGGTGCAGCCTGATGAAGGAACTATTTATTTTGAAGGCGAGAGAGTGCTTGGACCGTTTGAAAAATTAATTCCCGGTCATCCTGCTATAGCTTACCTCAGTCAGCACTTTGAAATGCGGAATAATTACTTGGTGGAAGAAGAACTGGAAAGCAAAAATTTGCTCACAGATGAAGAAGCCACAAGGATCTATAGTATTTGTAAAATTCAGCATTTATTAAAACGAAAAACCGATCAGCTTTCTGGTGGTGAAAGGCAACGTATTGTATTAGCAAGGCTGTTAACTACTTCTCCAAAATTATTGTTGCTCGACGAACCTTTTTCTAATTTGGATGCGGTGCATAAAAACATCATTAAATCAGTGCTGCTTGACATTGGTTCGCAATTGGGTATCAGTTGTATCCTGGTATCGCATGATGCTGCGGATACACTCTCCTGGGCCGATACTATTTTAGTGATGAAGGAAGGTGGCATCGTTCAACAAGGGACACCGCAAGAAATATATAACGAACCGATTGATGAATATTGTGCCGGTCTTTTTGGGGAGTATAACCTGCTTAACAAACAAAATGCACAGGCTTTTTTTCCTAATGAAGCTAGTCAGCAACAATTAATTGTACGGCCTGAGCAATTGAATATTGTGCCTGAAGATGATACAGCAGTTAAAGGTATCATTCAATCTGTTTACTTTTTTGGAAATTATCATAGTGTTGATGTGTTTGTGAATGAGCAGTTGTTACGGATAAAAACATTCAATAAGGATATAGTAGCTGGTGATGTAATTCATTTGTGTGTGGAAAAAGACACTTGATAATCGTAGCATTGTCGCTGGCAAATAAAAAACCCCATCTCGTTTTTAAAGAGACGGGGTTTCAATTTTATAAAAGCAATGCTTAAATGTGAGCTTCAATTTTCTTTATAAAGTTTCCTTTGGGTTGTGCACCTACTAGTTTATCAACCACCTGTCCGTTCTTAATAAAAAGAATAGCGGGGATAGAAGTGATGCCATAGTTCATAGATACCTGCGGGTTTACATCCACATTTACTTTACCTACGTTTACTTTACCATCATACTCTTTGCTTAACTCTTCAATAACCGGCCCGATAGCACGGCAAGGACCGCACCATTCTGCCCAGAAATCAACTACGGTCAGTTTATCAGAAGCCAGTACATCGGTCTGAAAATTACCATCTGTATACTCTTTTGCCATTTTTAAAGTTTTTGTTTTAATTAGATATGGGAGGGCAAATTTAAGGCCGTTCGGGTTAACATGAAGTAGTGACGTGGATTTGTGTAAAACTTGTCAGCCTGGTTTGTCGCCCGACTGACGAAGCTGTCACTATATCGTCTGCACCTGCACTTCCAGTTCCGGGCTTTTCTCCAAAAACTGTATCATTTCTTCATTCATTTCAAAGCCATTACCTGTAGTTACGAGACTGATTCTCATCTTGTTCTTTGGTTCTGTTAAAACGAACTTTAAAGTTGAACTCCCCCTGTGTGATTTCACATTTTTTTCTACAAATGCTACTATTGCGGCACTTATATCTTGCGGATGTGCTTCAATAGTTACCGCTTTTGTCATGTTCCGTTTCATCGTTTCAGCCAGCGAAACGGACATTACTTTAAATTCAAATTCGTCTTTATTGTATCTCGGTTTAAAATAACCATTAATCAAAACCGTACTTCCCTGTTGTAAAATAGGAGTAAGGCGCATATAATCTTCACTAAACAAAGGAAATTCTGTTTTTCCTGAATAATCTTCAATAATAAAATTGCCATACTTGTTGCCACTTCGGGCAATACGGTGTTGTGCGTCTGCCACCAATGCCACTAATCTAAACGGTCTGCTGGGATTGGGCTGCATTTTTATTTCTTCCTTAAACTCATTGAAATCAGCAATTGCCGTAACGCCATAATGCCGCATTTCAAATTTGTAATTATCCAAAGGGTGGCCGCTTAAAAATATTCCCGTTACTTCTTTCTCATTATCTAATTGTTTTATCAATGGCCAGGGTTCACAATCAGCAATTCTTGGCGGGGGAATTTCCATACTAATGGGTAAATCGCCAAAAAGGGTATTAGTAGAAGTTGCGTTTTGTGTGGCATACACCTGCCCGTACTTTATTATTTTTTCAATACCGTTTATCAATTCTCCTTCTGGCACATTAAAATATTGTGCCCGGTGATGTTCAGAAAAACAATCGAAGCCGCCTGCATGAGCCAGGCTTTCCAATGTTTTTTTATTAACGGTGCGTTGGTTGATGCGTTTTATAAAATCAAATATGTTGACAAAAGAGCCGCCTTTTTTTCTTTCATCAATAATACTTTCTATGGCGGCTTCACCCACACCTTTTAATCCACCAAGACCGAAACGTATTTCACCTTTATCATTTACGGCAAAACCTTTTAATGATTCGTTGATGTCTGGTCCCAGTACTTTTAATCCCATTCGTTTACATTCTTCCATAAAAAATGTGATCTTGTCAATGCTGCCTGCATTGTTCAGCACTGCTGACATATATTCAGCAGGGTAGTGAGCTTTTAAATAAGCTGTTTGATAGGCTACATACGCATAGCAGGTGGAGTGAGATTTATTAAAAGCATATTGGGCAAAGGCTTCCCAGTCAGTCCATATTTTTTCTAACTTATCAGCAGGTAATAATTTTTCAGTCGCACCTTCAATAAACTGTGCTTTCATTTTATCCAGCACCGACTTTTGTTTTTTACCCATTGCCTTACGTAACACATCTGCATCGCCTTTGCTGAAGCCGGCAAGCTTTTGCGCCAGCAGCATTACCTGTTCCTGGTACACGGTAATACCGTATGTTTCCTGTAGGTATTCTTCCATCTCCGGCAAGTCATACTGAATAGCTTCACGGCCATGCTTACGGTCAATGTAATTAGGTATGTATGCAATAGGCCCGGGGCGATACAAGGCGTTCATGGCAATAAGGTCGCCGAATTTATCGGGCTTTAATTCCCGTAAATATTTTTGCATACCGGCACTTTCAAACTGGAAGGTGCCGATGGTAGAACCATGTTGATAGAGTTCAAATGTTTTTTTATCATCTAAAGGAATTTCATCTAAATCAATTTCAACATCGTGAATTAATTTAATAAGAGCTAACGCATTTTTTAAAACGGTTAAGGTCTTTAATCCCAAAAAATCCATTTTGATAACACCGGCATTCTCAATATCATTTCCTTCAATCTGCGTAAGCCACATCGGAGATTCTTTAGAAATGGCAATTGGGATCATCTCCATCAGATCTTTTGGAGCAATGATGATACCTGCGGCATGAATACCTGTGCTGCGTACAGAACCTTCTAATCTTTCTGCCTCATGCAAAACCTTACTGAGAACAGAATTGGTGTCTTTATAAATTTCACGGAGCTTTTTTACATTCTCCATGTCATCATTGCCCATGCCGTCTTTTTCTTCCAACGATTTTTCACCATCCTTTATTTTCATTGGTGCATGCAACACTCTACGCAATTCTGTACCCGGACGATCAGGAACCAATTTCGTTAAGGCACGGCTTTCTGATAATGGCAAATCCATTACCCTGGCCACATCGGCAATACTTGATTTGGCAGCCATTGTAGCATAGGTAATGATTTGTGCTACCTGGTTCTTGCCATATTTTTCAACTACATAATCAATTACTTTTTGCCTTCCCTCATCATCAAAGTCGGTATCTATATCCGGCATTGATTTACGATCCGGATTCAAAAATCTTTCAAACAGTAAATTATATTTTATCGGGTCAATATTGGTAATGCCGATACAATAAGCAACTACTGAACCAGCCGCCGACCCACGGCCGGGGCCAATGAATACACCTTTCTTCCTTCCGGCATCAATAAAATCGCCTACTATTAAGAAGTAACCAGCAAAGCCCATCATTTTAATAGTGAAGAGTTCAAATTCTAATCGTTCTCTTATCTCGTCTGTTATTTCTTTATATCGTCTGTCTGCACCTTGATATGTAAGTTCTTTTAAATATTCCCATTGATTTTGCGATTCAGCAGATACTTTGTATTTACCAACTGTTTCTTCTTTGGTATGAATCTGAAATCTTTTTTCAATCGGGAAATTGGGGAGTAAAATATCACGGGTAAGATTCAGTAACTCAACCTTATCCACTACTTCATTCGTGTTGTCAATTGCTTCCGGCAAGTCGTGGAAGACCTTGCTCATTTCTTCTGTTGTTTTAAAATAAAACTGGTCGTTGGGAAAAGCAAAGCGTTGTTTTGTTTTCACCTGCACATCGTCGTCATTAAACTCCCTTAGCGCATCATCTTGTATTTTTGCTCCGGTATTAATGCAGAGTAATATATCATGTGCATTGAAGTCATCCTGGTCCACATAATGTGAATCGTTACTGGCTATGATTTTTACTTTATATTTTTTGGCAAACTTTATCAGCACCTCATTTACTTTATCCTGTTCGGCCATGCCGTGGCGTTGCAACTCTACATAAAAATCTTCCTGAAAAATATTCAGCCACCATTTGAATTCATTTTCACCTTCCTCTTCCCCTTTTTTTAAAATGGCTTGTGGCACCGATGCACCGAGGCAGCAGGTGGTAGCAATTATTCCTTCATGATATTTCTGGATGAGTTCTTTATCAATGCGGGGGTACTTGCCATACATACCTTCCACAAACCCAAGCGAAGTAAGTTTGATAAGATTTTTATACCCTGCTTCATTCTTCGCCAATAAAATCTGGTGCAGCCGTTTATCTTTTAGTTCTTTGGTAAATGTTTTGATGTGCCGGTTTTCGGTAATGTAAAATTCACAGCCTACAATAGGCTTTACTTTTACCTTGCCATTTTCATCTTTGTTCTTATAAGCTTCGGCTACAAATTCAAAGGCACCAAACATATTGCCATGGTCGCTGATGGCAAGGGCAGGCATTCCATCTTTAATGGATTTTTTATACAGGTTTTGAATAGAAGCAGCTCCATCTAAAAGGGAGAATTGGGTGTGTACATGGAGGTGAGAGAATTTCATTTTTTATTTTTTTGCACACGGATAACACGGATGGAACAGATGAACACGGATTATTTTACTTTTAAAATTTAGGATTTACCAGATTCAATAGTGTTTGTAAAGGCATTTCCCATCCGCCGGCACCTCATTTCAACATCTTCTTTTTATCGTTATCAAATATTTTTCTTTTTATCTGAGGCTTCTTTCCAAAATTTAATAATAAGCCAATTTCAATAGCTGTTGCTTTTAGATAATTTACTAATTGATGTTCGTTCTCTTCAACCAAAGTATTATTGGCTTTTAGTTCAACCACAATTATATCCTCGATAATCAGGTCGGCTTGATAATCACCCACAACATCGCCTAAATAATAGACCAGTATCTTTTTTTCTTTTACCACTTTGAGCCCCATCGCCATCAATTCTATGTACAAAGCGTTCAGGTAACCCCTCTCTAAAAATCCATACCCCAGCGTATTGTATACTTTATAAAAAGCCTGAATAATCTTCTCAGTAATTTCTTCGTGTTTCATATAGTAAGTAGGGTATTAATATCCAATTTTCTGCTAAGCAGAAAAAATCTGTGTTCATCTGTTCCATCCGTGTTATCCGTGTGCCTGTATTTGCTTCTCTCAATCCTTCTCTTTATCCTTAAACTTTTTCTTAAAAGAATAGATACTTATTGAGCCACTACTGTAACTACATACCCATGCTTCCAGTGTTTTATCATTTTCAAATATATCTACACCAACCGGGTGACCCCCACATGGCAAAGATGCCACTTTCTCAAAGTTGTCGGGATTGATTTTGTACACATCTATATAATCGCTGGTGTAGCAGGTTACAAAAACGAATTGGTGATTTTTTGACAACACGATGGTTCTTGGTTGTGAATGGGTTTTAGCAGAAAATAATTGTTTGCCTGTAGCTACATCAATGCAGGCAATTGTTCCCAAACTATTATACGACACAAATAAATGACCGCTGGTGTCCATCACAATATGCCGGGGGCTGCTCCACACATTCAGTATGCTTTCACTTTGCCAGGTTTTGTTGTCCACTACGTTCAAACTGGCACCGCCCATGATGGCGATATAGGATTTGTTGTTTTTATCATCCACTGCAATGCCTCTTGGGATAGCAGATACAGGAATAGTGCTGATTACTTTACCATAAGGGTAAACATTAGCATCCATTTCCAATACACTGGTGTTACGGGAATGCCAATTGCTCACCAGTAAATATTTACTATCGGCAGTTCTTGAAATTACTTTGGGTGTTTTGCCCGTTTCTATCAGCGGCACCCGGAAAGAATCTTTTTTAGCCTCACCCGGATAAATAACTGTTACAGGTTTTGTTTTCTGTTCGGCAGAAGTAACGGCATTGTTTTTTGAAAAATCATTTACCCAAATGGGTACAATGCCGTCAGCATTATGAAGTGATAACCAAAGTATCCTGTCATCATGACTGAAACAGGCTTCTACTGGTTTTTCCTGGAAGGAAGCAATAGGACGGCTGCGGTTATAATCCCAACCCATGCCTCTTGTGGGGGTAAACTTAAATTCACGGGTTAGCTTCCTGCTTGCCTGGTCAAATTCATAAACACTCATTCCTTCAAGGTTCATAGCATAAAGTTTTGAACCCGTTGTATTGAAAAGAACAGATTTGGTACCTTCTGCGGCAGTCAGCACTTCTTTTTTCTCGTATTCAATATAATCATAAGGTTTAAGTGGTGCAACGGGCAGAATGGTGTCTTTAATAGCTTTTTTAGCAAACGAATCATCGGCAATTTTTTTAGTGCTGCCAGAGCTTTGACAGCCCGTAGCAAGGAAGAAAAAAGTGATAAGGGATAATAGTGCTTGCATGGTTCGGAGAATGGGTGAAAGGTTAAAATTTGCCTCTGTAAATTAAGGTGATTTCGGTCAATATCTTCACCCTGCTAAGAATTCTAAATCATTTTGTTACAGGGTTTTAGGGGTATGACAATTTGTGGTGGGGAAATTCGTTTACAGATTGTGGTTTTTTTCGGACATTTCCCTATATTTTTGCCCGGTTCGCTAAAAATCCTATATCCTGATTGAATATCTAGTAAAGTAGAAATATTGAGAAACCCCATGAAATCATCTTTAAATGAAAGACGTAATGGTTAAGCAAATATTACCAGCAGTAGCATTTATTTTTTTCCTGAGCAGTTGCACAGCAATTAAATCCCTGAATTTTACCAGTAACAGGCAGGTGTCTTCAGTGCCTGATGCAAGAAATTCCCACGTAAAATTTATTGATGATATTTCAATCACCCCCCAGATAGCTTCAGATAAAACAGAAGTAAAACCTGAGCCCCAGGTAGCAATGACCGGCAATACCCGCAGCATTGATGTTGCTGAAACACCTGCACAAAAGGAGGAGGCCGACGAAATTTCACAATTGATAGCCAGTAGAAATGCTGAAGTAGAAGTGGTTTCATCTGTAGAGTTAAAGTATGCTGTTTTAATGAATACGGAAGTTGAATCATTACCGAGTAAGACATTACTGGAAAGTGTAGATAAATGGTATGGTGTTCGCTATCGCAAGGGTGGTAATAGCAAAAACGGTATTGATTGCTCAGGATTTACAGAAGCCGTTTATGCAGTTGCTTATGGGATTGCCTTGCCGGCTGTAGCCAAAGAACAATACAGGGTAAGCAGGAAAATTTCTACTACCGAATTACAGCAAGGCGACCTTGTCTTTTTTAATACCACCGGGGGTGTTTCTCATGTTGGCGTTTATCTCGGCAGTAATAAATTTATACATGCAACTGTATCAAAGGGGGTGATGGTAAATGGCCTTTTTGAACCATATTATCTGAAACGCTACATTGGTGCGGGGAGAATTGATGATAAACAAATTGTCAGCAACTAATCTTTCTTTATTCCCAATCTTCTTTTAATTGTTAGTATCACCGGCTGAATATCGGGTGATAGTTTCATGTAGATACCACCTGCCGCATACAGGAGAATAAATACAATGCTTCGCAGGAGCATTCCGGCCAGGCCATGTATATTCATAAAAGCAAAATGGCAAATACCATAACAAGCACCGGCCAGCAATACAGTGTAAAGCGATTGAATAGTAAAGGGAAAAAAGCGAAACTTCTTCCATAGGAAAGTAATACGGATAGCATTGTAAATTGTAATAGAAATAAGATTGGCCAATCCAGCCCCGACAATATCAAATTCCTTTGTCATAAAATAACTAAGCGGCATCATGATGACTAACAAAATCACTCCACTAATCATTTCAAAACGCCAATAAGTAGAAGTAGCAATTACCTGTGCATTTACACCGGTACCCATGTCAACTACTTTGGCAAGCCCTAATAAGATGACAACATAATAAGCATCGAGGTAAGTTCCTTTTAATTGGAAAGTTGTTACTGCATCTGTAAAGCTGAGGATGATTAAGGAAAATAAGCCGCAGGCAAAAATCAACTGATTGATGGATGAACGTTGATAGATACGTTGTATCAGCTCCTTGTTCTTGTTTTTCCAGGCTTTTGATAAATGGGCAATGGAAGCGGCAATAATGCCCCGTTGCGGCACCTGTATCATCGAAGAAATATTCTGTGCTACGGAATAAACAGCCAGTTTTGTCAATGCATCATCCAATACAGAACTGATAACCAGGGAATCGAACACAAATGAGATTGTAAAAATGAGAGAGCCGGTATATACAAATGAACAAAGACGTAAAATACTTTTAGACAACCGCCGGGTGACCTTACTTAGTTTGAAAGTAAAATGTATTTTTTTAGTAACAACCAGGTAAACCAAAAGCACCGCTGCTATAAATGGATAGCTAAGAGAAAATAGTTTGATGAACAGATCGAAATTGTCAATAACACCCGTTGCAAAAAGAACAATAAGCACCGTAGTAAATAAACGCCACAGCACTTCTTTTAAAAAACTGGTAAAAACAGATTTATGTAACTGCCAGGTATATGCTTCAAGAATGGTGTAAATCATCAGGCCAAATCCCAAAGGAAAAATCCAGTTGTAATAAGCAACAATCTCTGGTGCATTAGTGCCATACTTTTTTACCACAAATTCTTTAAAAACTATACCGGCAACCAGCACCAGCACAAATCCAACTATGCCGGTTATTAAAGCTATCGTGGCCTGGTCATTTTTTTTAACAGGTAAATGGTCGTTATAATAGGGATAGAATTTGTAGATATACGATGGCATGGCCAGGTTGGCAAAGGCCATCATCATAGTAGCGATAGCAATAAAGGCGTTGTATAAACCAAATTGGGGATCAAGAAAAAGCCCTTGTTTGGTAAAAAGATAAATATTGAGCAAACCAACGCCGAAGCCGATGTAAATAACAATGGATGAGATAATACTTTGCCGGCGAATGCTGCTCATGTGGTAAAGATAGTGAATGGTAAAAAGTCAATAGCCGCTATTCAGTTTTCTTTACGGTAACGTAGAAATTCTTATTGGCTACAATTCCTTTCTTTATCATATCGGCAGTCACTACAGTGTTTTTCCATTCTTCGGTTGGCCGTAGCCACCCGATAGCTATCGGGTCACCGGAGTTATGTAATTTCAATGGCATTTCAAAACCGGGAATACAATTTGCCCAGCGATAGGAAAGATTGTCGCCTTTTATTTTATATTCTAATTGAGGAATTTTGGTAGTCCTTAAATACTGGTCGAAAATTTTAGAAAAATCTTTCCCGGATTTTTTTGAGAAATAAGCTTCCACGTCTTTTGAGTCAACTGTTTGGTGATAAAAATCTTTATTCAATCCCCTCATTATTTTTCTAAAAACGGAATCATCATCAATTACCTGGCGTATAGTATGTAAAAGATTGGCTCCTTTGTTATACATGTCGCCGCTGCCTTCCTGGTTTACTCCGTAGGGCCCGATAAGCGGTTTGTCATTACTGATATTATTACGGATGCCCTGTACATATTCATCGGCTGCTTTTTTGCCGTATTGATATTCTACAAACAACGCTTCGGAGTACATAGTAAAACCTTCATGTATCCACATGTCTGCAATATCATTGGTGGTAATGTTGTTGGCAAACCACTCATGACCACTTTCATGGATGATGATGTAATCCCATTTTAATCCCCAGCCAGTTCCCGAAAGGTCACTACCAAGATAACCGTTCATATAATGGTTGCCATAGGCAGTTGCACTTTGATGCTCCATACCGAGATGCGACGATTCTACTATTTTATAACCGTCTTCATAAAAAGGGTAGGGGCCAAACCAGTACTCAAATGCTTTTAGCATCGGCTTTACATCACGGCCAAATTGTTTTTTTGCTTTTTCCAAATTGTAATCAAGCACCCAATAATCTAAGGATAGATTTTTTTCTCCACCGGATCCTGCGGAAGTTTCTCCAATATAATTGTCACTAAAATGAACATACTTGCCAATGTAGGGAACGATATTATAATTATTGATCGGGTTTTTTACCTGCCAGGTATAAAGTATAGTGCCGTCTTTCTGATTATCCTTTGAATATAATTTTCCGTTGGCAACTGCCACTAATGTATCAGGTATCTTTATTTGTATCAATGCACCCTGGTCTGGTTCATCGCTTTGATGATCCTTGCAGGGATACCATACACTGGCTCCTAATCCCTGGCAGGCCACTGTCATCCACGGACGACCTTTGGCATCTTTACCCCATATCCAGCCACCATCCCACGGCGGATTAACCGCTGCACGGGGTTTGCCCTGGAAATATATTTTTATACTGTGAAGTGTAACAGGGTTTCGTCTTTGTAAAGCAGTTTTAGCCGAAACAAAATTGAAATTGCCAAAGTCAATAATATAAACATTGCCATTGCGTTTAAAACTGCTTACCTTTTTGTTATTAAAAATAATACTGTCAATCTGCATTGGCTGTTGCAAGTCAATTTGCATTTTTTTATTCTTTCCGTCGCTGTTTACATCGAAACCTACCTGGTTCCAGCCTTTGATGGTTCTTGATTTATAATCGGGGGCTACATAAATATTATAAGAAACAACATTCCACCAGGCCCTTTCGGGGGTAATGCTACCACGAAGTGTATCCTGCCGGGTGAACTTCCCATTTTGACTTAGCGGTTGTGCACAAGTGCTTTTTGAAAAGCAAAGGGTAACTGCAATAAGTGATGCATACGAAATATAAATAAACGAATTGACGTATTTCACGATGATATGTTTTGTTAGCGTAAATTTAAGCTTTGATAATTAAGATGAAAGTTAAAAGTAATTATATAAAAATAGCAGCCCTATTGATTATGACCGGACAGTTGGCAGGCTGCTATAATAAAGAGAACAAAGAAGGGAACATATTTCATTATAATGAATTTAACGGGATATCATCCCTTGACCCTGCTTTTGCCAAAAGCCAATCCACCATGTGGGCGGCACATCAGTTATATAATACCCTGGTAGAAATAGATGACAGCCTGCATATCATCCCATCGCTGGCTAAAAGTTGGGATGTTTCGGCAGACAGAACCGTTTTTACTTTTCATTTAAGAGATGATGTTTTTTTTCATGATGATGATGTATTTGATAAGGGAAGGGGAAGAAAGCTTACGGCGAAGGATGTGGAGTACAGTTTTTCCCGCATCGTTGATAAACAAACGGCCAGTCCCGGCGCATGGATATTTAACCGGAAGGTGGATACGACACAAGCTTTCAAGGCAATTGATGATACTACGTTTCAGTTAAAATTGCTTCGTCCATACATTCCTATGCTTGGTATTATTTCCATGCAATATTGTTCTGTAGTGGCCAAAGAGGCAGTAGAAAAATATGGAATAGATTTTCGCCGCCACCCGGTTGGTACAGGCCCCTTTCAATTTATTGATTGGGAAGAAGGACAGGCATTGGTGTTAAAAAAGAATCCCAACTATTTTGAAAAAGACGAAGCCGGCAACAAGCTGCCATATGTAGATGGAGTAAAAGTTTCTTTTTATGACAGTAAGGCAACAGAATTTTTATTGTTCCGTCAAAAGCAACTGGAATTTATAAACGATATAGAATCGTCATTTAAAGATGAAGTATTGACAAAGAAAGGAACGCTTCGGAAAGATTGGGAGAACAAAATAGAGCTACAGGTAAATCCTTATCTCAATATCGAATACCTCGGCATATTGGTTGATTCAACAAATGATTTAGTAAAGAACTCACCAATGCGGTCGAAGAAAATAAGACAAGCCGTTAATTATGGCTTCGACCGCCGGAAAATGGTTTTGTATCTACGTAATTCATTAGGCACACCTGCTGAATCTGGTTTTGTTCCCATGGGATTACCATCTTTTGATTCATCCGTAGTGAAAGGGTATCATTACAATCCTGCCAAGGCAAAACAATTATTGGCGGAAGCTGGCTACCCCGATGGAAAAGGGTTGCCTAAAATAAAATTACTGACGATTGCTATTTATGCAGACATGGCCAACTTCATTGCAAAACAATTAGAGGAGTCTGGCATACCCGTACAGGTGGAAGTAGTGCAAAAAGCATTACTGTTAACCATGACATCCAGTTCCACCGCAGCATTTTTCCGGGCAAGCTGGATTGCCGACTATCCTGATGCAGAGAATTATTTATCTGTTTTTTATTCTAAAAACCCGGCACCACCCAATTATACTAGATACAAGAGTGCAGCCTTTGATGAAGCCTTTGAAAAAGCAATTAAAGAAGATAATGATTCGCTTCGCTACAAGCTATATCAGCAAGCTGACCAGATTATGATTGATGATGCCCCGGTAGTACCGCTGTGGTATGATAAGGTAGTAAGATTGGTGCAACCGAATGTAAAGGGCTTTCCACCCAACGCTTTAAACCTGTTGGAGCTCCGCAGGGAAAAAATTTTATAGGACAGAACTGCCGTATTTAAACTCAAATCGCATTTTTCCTACTACATTTTTTGATAGGAAATATACTTGCCCTATTGCATATTTCCGAAGTAGATATTACATTTGATTTGTCGTGAAAATCTGGCAATGACCAAATGATTTCCAGAAGTGTTAAATCAAATCTTCTTTGTCTGTCCGTTTTCAACCCTATTAGAAACATAATTTACCATACTTATGAAACATTTTTTTGCACATGCAATCCTATTTGTTTTTTTGCAACTTTTTTTAAACACCCGGGTTTCTTCTCAAAATTTTAGCAACTACCGGTTTTTCCCCAACAGAACGACACTAAATTTTAGTTGTACACATAAAGCAAATCGGGTTGAGTTGAAGGGGCTTCTGTCAGCAAGCCACACCTATGATAAAATTGTTGTTGAAAAAGGAAGCGATGGAACTACTTTTTCGCCTGTACAGGAATTATCAATTTTGAATAATTCAACTGCAGAATTTCCTTTTTTATTCATTGATAATTCTTCGTCCGGGCCAATTAATTATTATCGTATCCGGCTATTGAACACTACGCATTTCATACAGGAGTTGAGCAGTGTTTTGATGGTTAAAACGGGGACTTTGGTAAAATTTTTGGAATTACAGAATACACTTGTAAGGATAGATAACCCGGTGCTGAATATTACCGCTATTAAAACTTCTGAAGCTACTATCAATATGTTTGATATGTCGGGTAAAATAGTTTTCTGTAAAAAGGTAAAGCTTAATACCGGGTTGAACAGCGTAAGCCCCGGAACATTGAATTCGACTAAGTCCTTTGCAATCGTAACAATAGAAACCCCCGAAGAAAGAAGCAGCACAAAAGTCATCCTCCAATAGCAGAATAGTATTACAGTTTAACAAAATGTCCCATTTATAAAAGGGACGTTTTTGTTAATGCCTCAGCTTATCCTTAAATACTTTCCTGAATTTATCTAATTTAGGCCGAATCACAATTTTACAATACGGGTTTGAATTTTCGTTATTCTCAAAGTACTGCTGATGATAATCTTCGGCCGGATAAAATTTACTGACAGCCGTTATCTCTGTCACAATTGGTTTGTCAAAAGCACCGCTTTTATTCAACTCCGCTTTATATTTTTCTGCTTTTTCTTTTTGTTCCGGGTTGTGATAGAACACCCCACTACGGTATTGGGTACCCACATCAGCACCCTGGCGATTGAGTGTGGTAGGGTCATGTGTTTCCCAAAAAACTTCCAGTAGCTCATCAAAGCTAATTTTAGCCGGGTCAAAAACAATCTGCAATGCTTCTGCATGACCAGTTTCGCCGGTACAAATTTCTTTGTAAGTAGGATTTTCAGTTTTGCCACCTATATAACCTGAAGTAGCACTGATAACACCATTCAGTTCTTCAAAAACAGCCTCGGTACACCAGAAACATCCGTTGGCAAAAGTGGCGGTTTCCACAGCAGGCAGGGCTTGATTTTTTGAATCCATATTGTTGTCCATAGTTATCTTAGTTGTAGAAGTGGGTGATTTTTGTGCACAGGAAAGCAGGGTCGTCAATCCAATAATTGTTGAGGTCAGCGTTGTTTTCATAATATGAGGTTTTATCTTCTTCATGGTAAATTTCGTACAATTTAGGGTTATCGCAAGGGCTGGTTTTGTAAGTTGCATGACATTGATTGGTTTTTACCCATTCATTAACATTGAACCGCCAATTGAAAGCTGGTATGCTAA
Organism: Chitinophagaceae bacterium; assembly: GCA_046598205.1. Taxonomy (GTDB): domain Bacteria; phylum Bacteroidota; class Bacteroidia; order Chitinophagales; family Chitinophagaceae; genus JJ008. The sequence continues at coordinate 5,868 of JBKJIX010000182.1, read as the reverse complement.
CAGATGATATATAACAAAACAATTTAGGAACAGTTCACTAAAAGAGATGAGGAATGAGGTTTCTTACTGTTATTTTAATAACCCTGATTACTTCAGCCTGTCAATCAAAAAGTATGAAAGATGCAACTACGTATGCATTTCGCCTGAAGCCCGGTTAATACCATAAAGAAGGCATTGAAAAAGTGATTAAAGAAAGAGCCATTAAAGCCGGGTGGGTAGCCACTTGTCTTGGTAGCCTGAACGATTGCACTATCCGGTTTGCCAACCAACCAGAAGACAATAGAGGAAGCGGCATTTTGAGATTGTAAGCCTTGTAGGAACAATTTCTATCAATGGTTTGCACCTTCATATCTGCATAAGTGATAATACAGGTAAAACGATTGGCGGACACCTGATGCCCGGCTGCAAAGTTTATACAACTGCTGAAATTGTATTGCAATCAACATATAAGTATGAATTTACCCGTGAAAAAGACGGAACAACCTCTTGGGAAGAGTTGCAGGTGAAAGACCTGTCTGCTGCACAGACAGAGAAATAAAGCTGCTTCGCCCAGACTCGTTAATTTCGTATCTCATTAAATAGCAGCAGAGAAGCAGGACATGAAACTTTTTCCCGAATCAGCCCACCTACAACTTGAGTTTAACAAGGTAAAAGAACTGCTGGCAAATTATTGCCAGACCGAGCATGCCCGTACAAAGGCACAGGAACTACGAATCCATACACGGAAAGAATTTGTGGAAACGGAATTGAAGCAAAGCCATGAATACCGGCAATTAGTCGTCAATAGTATTTATTTCCCCAACGATTATATTCTTAATCTTTCGAAAGAATTAAAACTCCTGTCTATTCCAGGTGCTGTGTTGAGTGGAGAAGAATTGCAGCAACTGAGAAAACTATCAGAGAGCATTGAAAAAATATTTCGTTGGTTTGATAATGAAAGAAGGGAGGCTTATGAAGCATTGACAAAAGTTATCAGCCACACATATTATGAAAAAGTAATTGTTGAAATGATAAATGATGTGCTGGATGATTATGGGCAGGTAAAAGATAATGCATCGGAGGATTTGAAAAATATCCGGATGAACCTCTACCGAAAACGAAATGAATTGCGGAGACTTTTTGATAAAATAGTGGCTAAGCTAAATAAGCAGGGGCACCTTGCCGAGATTGAAGAAAGTTTTATGAATGGCCGCAGGGTATTGGCCGTATTTGCTGAGCAGAAAAGAATAGTTAAAGGAATTTTACATGGCGAAAGCGACAGCCGTAAAACAGCTTTTGTAGAACCGGAAGAAACGATTGAGCTGAATAATACTATTTATGAGCTGGAAGGGGATGAGAAAAAAGAAATCTATCGCATCTTACGGGAACTCACTGCTAAACTTTCCGTTTATTCATCATTGTTAACTGCCTGGCATGTGCTCGTGGGGGAGTTTGATTTTATAAGGGCTAAAGCAAAGTTTGGGGCTGAAATAAAAGGTGAGTACCCTGCTGTTACTGATAAGGCCCATGTTCAGTTGGTAGATGCGTATCATCCTTTATTATACTTGTCTAACCATCGTACCGGTAAGCCCACCATTCCAGTTTCTATTACATTGGATGATACCAAAAGAATTTTAGTTATCAGCGGTCCGAATGCCGGAGGCAAAACAGTGACCATGAAAACTATCGGCCTTTTGCAAATGATGGTACAGAGTGGTTTGTTAGTGCCGGTACATCCTTCCTCACAGTTTGGTATTTTCAAACAGCTAATGATTCATATTGGTGATACCCAGAGTATAGAATTTGAATTGAGTACCTACAGCAGCCATTTATTGCACATGAAGCATTTCATGGAAGAAGCAAATGGCCGCACCTTATTTTTTATAGATGAACTCGGAAGCGGAAGTGATCCTAATCTTGGTGGTGCCTTTGCGGAAGTTATTTTACAGGAGCTGGCAAAAAAACATGCTGTTGGTATCGTAACCACTCATTATCTCAATCTTAAAGTAATGGCGGGAAAAACTGCCGGAATCCTTAACGGTGCCATGGCTTTTGATGAAAAAAATTTGCAGCCTCAGTACAAACTATTGGTGGGGAAGCCTGGCAGTTCTTACACTTTTGCTATTGCAGAAAGAATTGGCCTGGATAAAAATTTAATTCACCGGGCAAGGCAGTTGGTGGATGAAGACCAGTTTCGATTAGATAAATTACTAAACCGTACAGAACAGGATCTGCAAGACCTTGAAAAAAAAGAAAAAGACTTAAACCAATTAGTTAAGGAGAATGAAAAACTGAGGAAGGAAATGCAGCAGGTAATGGATAAGGAAAAACACCGGCAGCAGGTTGAATTATTAAAAGAGCAGAATAAAGTGACTGAGGAACGCATTGTGTATTTAAAGGATATGGAAAGAAAGCTGAAGCAAATGCTGATTGAATGGAGAAAAGAAGAGAATAAGAACAAAGTAGTAAAGCAAATGGAAGCCTTGCTCTTTAAGAAAGATGAAAAAAAGGTAGTGAGTAAGATGCAGAAGAAGATTGATTCAAAATTTAATGAAGTGGGTGGAGAGATAAGGATTGGCGATAAAGTAAAAATGAAAAAGAATCACCAGGTAGGGGAGGTAATAGAGATGAGAGGGAAAAGGGCTGTGGTTAAAATTGGCTTACTGCCAATGCAGGTAGAAGTGAAGGATTTAGTAGTAGTAAAAGAAAAGAGAGAGAGTGAAAATAGCGGATAACGGAACTCCGTTTCGTTATTTTAGGCCGGAACAGAGTTCCGGCTTCCAAAAAAAGCGAAGCCTTACGGGGCTTCGCTGTATATTTAACGGGTGGGTAAGTCAGCTGTTAATATAGTTCTGTAGTTGATTAATGGTTTCCTTCTGCGCAAGTATGGTTTCTTTCACCACATCACTCATTGAAATTATACCGGTGAGCTTATTATTATCAAAAACCGGCATATAACGGATATTTTTTTCTGTCATTAATTGCATACAATGTTCAATACTGTCAGCAGGGCATACTACAGGCAGATCGGTTGACATAATTTCAGACACTTTAGTAGTCATGGAATTTTTGTCTTTTAATATCACTTTCCTGGAATAATCTCTCTCTGTCATGATGCCGAGGTATTCATCATTTTGCATCACCACTACAGAGCCGATATTTTTTTCAGCCATTATCGTTAATGCCTCCACCACTGTTATGTCAGGGGAAACGGTTACTGGCAATATTCCCTTACGGGTGATAACTGATGATACTTTATTCATTTGATAATTTTTCTACGTGAAATTTACGAAAAGATATAACCTGTCCAAAAACTATTTCTCCGGTTCTGGCTTATTATCTATCATTTTTTTGGCAATAAAGGAACTGGTCATTAATAATAGCACTGAAACGGCAAACAAGGTAGTGCCTGCTTCCAGTTTGGATACAATAATGTCGGAGTCAAATTTCATATTTAGAATTAATACGGCCACCACAAAAACATCCAGCATAGACCATTTATTGATGATTTCCAACGCCGTTGCTACAGCTCCATGCCGTGGCATTTTTTGCCCCAGCAAGGTAAGGAAAAGGAAAATGTATTTAATGATGGGGAAAATAATAGTAAAGAAAAGCAACAAAAAGCCAATAAAGACTTCTCCTTTATCAAAGAAATACCGGAACGAAGTGCTGATGTAAACGTAGTCGCTTTTAATAGTGAATGGCCCTATACCGAAACCGGATTGCAATAACGGATACATAAAGCCAAGTATAAAAAAGATAAGCGACGCAATTAATACGATTATTGCAATCAATCGTCTGTCATTACTGTGTTTCATTTAATTAAGATATAAAACATCATGGAGAAAATCATTTCCTTTTTATACCTTGTACTTAATTCCTGAAACCCAACATTGATGGAACAGAAGCCAGTTACCATAAAAGAAATTGCCAAACGGCTGAATGTATCTGTATCGACAGTTTCAAGAGCATTGCACAATCATTCCAGTATTGGCCTTCGCACCAAAATGCAGGTGCAAAAATTAGCCAAAGAGCTAAACTACGAACCCAACCAGGCCGCTATTTCATTTAAGCAGGGCAAAACGATGATATTGGGTGTTATTCTCCCCAACCTTGGCGAAGAATATTTTTCGATGGCTATCAACGGTATTGAAGATGTGGCTACGAAAAATAAATACACTGTTCTCATTGGTCAGTCGCATGATGACACAGAAAGAGAACAACAAATTACCGAAGCCATGCGTAGGCAACGGGTGGATGGGTTGATTGTCTCTTTATCAAAAACAACAAAATCTTTGGAACACTTTGAGCAATTAAAGAAGTATAAAATACCTGTCGTCTTTTTTGACAGGGTGCCGGATCATCCGGATGCTTATACTGTTTCCTGTAACCTGGAGAATAGTTCAGTTGAATTAGTGGATTGGCTCGTCAGCCAGGGGCATAAGCAAATCGGATTTATAAAAGGTCCTGACACACTGATTCATTCTAAGCAACGGTTGAATGGTTATTATGAAGGGTTAAAAAAACATAAGTTAAAAGTTGATACAGCTTTTGTTGTTTCAACTGATCTTAGCAAGAAAAAAAACCAGGATGCCATGCATAAGCTGCTGGCATTAAAAAACCGGCCTACTGCTGTTATTGCATTTAATGATTATGTAGCATTAGAAGCTACAAGGTACACCCGTAACCAGGGGTTGAAGATTAATAAAGATATTTCCTTTGTCAGCTATGCTAATCTTCCCATCACCAGTTATCTTGATGATCCACCTCTTGCATCAGTAGAGCAGTTTCCTTATCAGCAAGCGGAAAAAGCAACGGAAATTTTATTACAGCTCATTCAATCAAAAGGGATGGATGAAAATATCCCCCATAAAGTGGTGTTGGAGAGTAAGGTAATTGTAAACAAAGGAGAGTAATATATTTTGGTCGTAAATAAAAAAGCAGGCTCTTTGAGAAGCCTGCTTTTTAGTATAACTATAAAAAAAATTATGGGTATAGTTTAAAAGTATAGGAGCCAAAACAGTTGCCCGCATCAGACCATTCCAGTGTTTTACCTGCCGTAATACAATAGATAGATGTATAACCATCACCTACCACTACGGTACCGCCACCCCAGGGAGATAGCTGGCCTCTGTAATAACCATCTACATAAATGTTGACATAGTAGCCGGTGTAGTTAGAAAAATAAATGCTACAGGCCGCCCCTCTTGCCTTAGGTTGTGCAACATCGCTGGTGGGAGCATCAGATTTGATATTCGAATTTGAACCCCGGCTTGCATCAACAGTTTTTGCTTTTACTGTTCTTGATACCTTCTTTGTACTTTGTGCATAGCTGTTTGAAGAAGCTGCTAACAGCATACCAGCGGCTGCCAGGATTCCGAAAATTGTTTTTTTCATTTGTTTGTTTTTGGGTTATTGATATTAAGTAATGTTTTTATTGTTTGCACAAGCTCTGCTATTCTCCTCAATTCTGAGACAATTTTACGAACATTTTTTTGTGTTTTCATACCGTTAGCAGGGTATTTATAAGGAAAATGATTTTTGATATATTTTAATAAGCAGTGGGAATATACCCTTCTCATGGTATGGTCATTTAGCAAGCAAATAGAGTATCTTACATACTTTATTATAAGCGAATACTATTTCTACACCATAAAACTTGTATATGAAAAAAAGCTTTCCTCTTTTCCTGATATTCTCACTTTTTGCATGTGGAAGTGTTCAAGCACAGACAAAAAGAGCTTTAATAATAGCCATTGGTAATTATGACTTTGCCAAAACCAAATGGTCGCAAATAAATGTTGATAATGATATACTGCTCATCCAGGAAGCTCTGGCAAAACAAAATTTCCCGGTACAAAATATTACTGTATTAAAGCATGAGGCTGC
>JBKJIX010000014.1:0-9141 GCA_046598205.1 Chitinophagaceae bacterium | reverse complement strand
TGCCAAAACCAAATGGTCGCAAATAAATGTTGATAATGATATACTGCTCATCCAGGAAGCTCTGGCAAAACAAAATTTCCCGGTACAAAATATTACTGTATTAAAGCATGAGGCTGCCACTAAAGATGGTATAGAAAGAGCATTGGACAAATTGGCGCAAAGCTCTGGCGCCGGTGATGTGGTAGTAATTCATTTTTCTTCTCATGGTCAGCAATTGGAAGATGATGGCGATGATGAAATGGACAAGCTGGATGAGGCCATTGTGCCTTATGATGCAGTTTACAACAGTAACCCGGTAGAGTTTCAAAAATATGCACCGGGATATTTTCGGGATGATAAGTTTGGCGAAAAAGTTACGGCCATCAGGAATAACCTTGGTAGCAAAGGAGATTTATTGGTGCTGCTGGATGCCTGTCATTCTGGTACAGGCACAAGAGGCCCTGGTACTGCCGTAGTCCGGGGATCTAAAGCACCAATGGTGAGTAGTAAATTTGATGGTAAAAATGCACCTGCAAAAGATGAAGCCGGTGTATTTAAAGAAGGAACAAAACTAAAACTGAAATCAGATGCAGCTACTTATGTTGTTTTATCAGGGGCACAGGCACAAGAATTGAATTATGAAACCATTGATGAGAACAGGAAGGCAGTTGGGTCATTGTCATATGCCTTCAGTAAAGCATTATCTACTTTGGAGGGAACTACCAGTTACAGAAGTTTATTTGCATCCATTGAAGGTATCATGCGGGAAAAATCTCCTAAACAAAAACCAGTAATGGAAGGCGATGGAACAAACCGGGAATTATTTGGTGGTAAGTATGTAAAGCAAAAAGCTTATTTCACCGTGATGCCGGCAAAAAGTAATAAGGATGTAATTGAAATAAATGGCGGCACAGTGTCAGGTGTAACGGTTGGTTCGGTTGTAAGTTTTTATCCCGCAGGTACTGCAGATCCTTCCGATAAACAACCCTTACAAAAGGGGACTGTTACTGCCGTGAGAAATTTTTCTTCATCTGTTAAATTGAATAAGCCGGAATTGGAACTGTTTAAAAAATCTCCCTGGGCATTTGTTACGGAACTCTCTTATGGCAATAAAAAAATTAAACTAAAAGTAAACAATAGTATTCCGGGTGCGACGGCACAAGTGCAAACTGCTTTTAAGGATTTTCAATTGGTGGAACTTAACAGTAATGGTGGCCTGTATCTTGACACATCTGGTTCAGCCGATGCATGGATTTATAAATATGCCAACAGCGGCATTTCATTTGGCACTGAAACATTCTCTTTGTCAGATACGGCTACTATGAAAGAAACGTTGAAGCGGTTTGACCGGTTTCAGTATTTGCAAAACCTGAAATTTAATGAGCAGGGATTGTCAGCCAAAGTAGAAATTGTTTTTCTTGATGACAATAAGAATGTTGATTATACAAAACTGGCCTCCCGTACCAAACTTACCGGGTTGGAGTTGAAAGAAGGAGATGAGGTTTACCTGAAAATTACCAACACAGGCGATAAGAAATTTTTTATCAATATTGTAGATGTACAGCCGGATGGGAAAATAAATCCGGTATTGCCAAACAAAAACCTGAAAGATAAAGATGGCTACCCGGCACCGGTAAGAGCAGAGGACTGTACGGTAAATAAAGGCGATTCGCTGTTGCTAAAAAATCTGTCTATAAAAATATGGCCACCGTTTGGAGAAGAAACATTGAAAGTATTTCTTTCCGGGGAGAAGCTTGACCTCGAAGATATTCTGACAGATGATGCAAACGATGGCCAAAGCCGTGGATCAAACGGAGTACTCAATAACATGGCAAAAATATTTAAGAATTCAAAAGTAAATGGAAGTGGCACCCGGGGAACGGAAACTAAAGTGAATACTGCACAGAACGGAACCATTTTTAGTGTGGGATTTACAATTGCGCCAGCTAATTAATGAATTTCAATAATCAATTCCGAATAAAGAAAAGCTTGCCCACTGAGCAGGGTTAGGAAATTTCTTTTTTGTATCTAAAATGGCCAATCGCAACGGTTCAGATGGCATAAAACGATTGGGTTGTTGCAAGTGATAAATAAAGCGGTTCATAAGGTAGGCAGTCGCTTCATCATCTACATTCCATAAACTCATGACGACATGGTTGCTGCCAGCTAATAAAAAGCTGCGGGCCAGCCCAGCAACTCCGGCTTCCATGGCTTTACCCAAGCCTGTCTGGCAGGCGGATAAAATGATCATTTCGGGAAAGCCTTCATAACGAATGTCAGTCTTTCTGAATTCCATGATGTTTTTTGCTGTAAGAAAAGGATCTTTTCCGCTTAGTACCAAAAAGCTTTTTTCCATGGGTTCTTTTTCATCAGCAATTCCATGTGTGGCAAAATAGGCTACATCTGCCTTACGTATATATTTGAATACACTATCCTTTACTGCTGCTTTGCCTTCAAACAACTTAAAATCTTTGGCGAACATTTTTGCATTGGCTATTTCTTTTTTTGCACCGGGCAAATCAGGGAATATAAAATCAGTGGTAGTGGGATAGGCAGGGTTGCTGATAAATAGGGGATTCTTCATGATAAACTTCATCCTGTTCATTTCCTCATTGGCTTTGCTGTCAAAATTGTTTTGCATATTAACTTGATAGCGACCTCTTTTTAAAATTTTCCCCCGCAAGCCGATAATATCAAGTAGGGTAGGGACAATGGTGAAACTGCATTTATCAATCAGGAAATTTTCATTCTTGTAAGGTTTGAGTAAGTGAAACGGAATTGTTCCGATATTCAAGGCCGGAATAATCAGCAGATGCTTATAAGTCTCATCAAAACTCACTGGCAATAAAAGTTCTGTTGCTTTTTTTATTACACCAGCATAAGTAAGCCCCGGCGATGTTGATTGATTGGTTACAATACCACCTCTTAGCCTGGGCATCCGGCTATTTGATTTACTGTAGAGTGACAGCACCTGGTTAAAGTCATTGCTCAATTGCAGCAACTGTTGTTTTTTTATTGCAATTTTTTTTTGCTCTATCACCCTGCCGGGAACCATAAATATTCGCTGTAGCGTATCCTTGTTAAAAAAATAAAGAAGTATACCAATCCCGGCATCGGAGGGATATAGTTTTTGTAAGACCAAAGCCAATTGATCGTTTGATAATATTTTATTTCCCTTATACTCCTCCAGCTGTTCATCGATTTCTTTACTGGATAAGCCCCTTGCCCCGAACAACAGGCTTATTTGCTCTTCAATAACCTGGTACATTTCGGCTTGTTCGTTTTCTGTTATTGGGTTCTGAGCCACAGAAAATAAGGAGGTGGTAGTAAAAACAAGTATTAGTAAAAAAGAAGAAACATGCATGGATTCTTGTTTTGTGAAACACTAAATTAATCCTGTAAGTTGAGAAACAACATTTAAATTGAAAATTTCCTAATTATGATTTGCAGCGTTGAATTACGAACAGCCTTTATAGGCTTGGGTAAAAAATTTTCATTTTATAAATGAAAAAAAGAAAAGGTCACCATTTTACGGGCAACCTTTTTAAAAGGCCGGTGAGAGAATCAAACTCTCTATGTAATATGCGGCGTGCAATTACCGGCACAATTAGCTAAAAGAATATTTTGCAGCCCGGTGTGTCAACCGGGTTATATAATCGTTTTTGCGGGTTAAAATATAATCTACCCGTTCAGTAAAACCTGGTTCAGCTTCCATCCATTTCTGTCGTTTACGCAGGGTTTCGGGCCTCTTTATTTTGCCGTTAAATGTTGTCCATTTATCTATTGGGGCTATGCTGCTGTTTAAAGCAATCAGTTGAAGCATCAGTTCATGCAGGCGAAAATTGTTGCTGTTGAAATTGAATCCCTTCGCATTTTCGCAGGAAGCCGTAAAAGCCTTAGCAAGTGTATCTGTAGCAGACGAAAGCGACTGATCATTAACGCCCTGTCTCAAATGCTGCATAGTCAGTATTTCTAAAATGTTACCTGATTGTTGTTTATGCAGTTTTACCGGCTCTTGTAATTGTGTAGCCCATGAGGCTAAACTTATATTCTGTAAATGACTGGCTTTTATTTCGTCATAGTAACGGTACACCTTTGAAGTAGGAAAATGTAACACACCGGTTTTTGAATTTATGACTAATGATTCATGTGTCCATTTTTTTCTATTTTTTTTGATAGTGCGTTGCGGCGGTTTAATACTGTTATCCCCGGAGTTTGATGTTGGAGATTTCTTATTGTTACAAGCTTCTGCAATAGGTAGTAACAATGCACCAAACGCAACAAGTTTAATAGTGTTGCCGACAAAATTCCGCCGGTTAATTGAATTGATCTTTCTGTTTTTCTTCCCTTTCATAATAATGGGAATTAGACTATTCTAAATTATAGCATTAGATACAACGTACCAAAAATAAAATAGCTGAATTGATAGTTTAATCCGGGAAATTCATTCTTCTTATTAAGGGCTGAAAACGGGCATCAGCTCTTATAAGTGAAGTAATGGGCGAAACTTTCATTCCGGTAAGGGTACAGTCCCGTTGTTCAAATGCAAGCTTTAAATATTCGATTGCCTTGTCATAGTTTTTTGTGTAAAATGCAACACAACATAGAAAAAACCCAGACACATATTCCGTTTGTGAACGCAGTATTAATTCATCCATAATTTTTTGAGCTTCAGTCATATTGGCTGATAATGAATACACCCAACAAAGTTCAACTAATGGTAACATCTGCCGGGATGAAAGTTGTACGGCAGTGCTGAATGCTTCAATAGCTTCCGGGTATTTATTTAACCCTGCCAGGCTTAATCCCAATCCTCTGTAACCCGGATAAGAATTTAAATCCAGCTCTATTGCTAATTTACTTGCTTTTACCCCTTCTTCGTACCGGCCTGCATTAATATACATGATGGATAAGATATGATGCGACACCGGAACCATTGGCTCCAATATTTCACATGCTTTCTTTGCTTCTCTTATACTCTCTTCGTATTCCCTTTCTATTAATGACAGGTAATAACTATACCAATAATGGGCCGGAGCATAGTTGGGATTGATGGCAAATACCCGTTGAAACCCTTTTTTTGCTTCAGTCCAGTTCCAGTCATAAAACGTACTGATGAAAGCTAATGAAGTATATGCTTCTACATTTGAAGCATTCAACTCGATAGCTTTTTCTGCATATTGTCTTGCCTTAGACATAGCCTGGTGCGGAGGTATTATACAATAGAGTGCTAATATGCAATAAGCATCTGCCATTCCGGTATAGGCAAGAGCAAATGCCGGATCTTTCTCCAATGCCTGTCCAAAAAATTCCAGTCCTTTTATTATTCCAAGTCCCCGTTTATTAGAATTGAACCGGCCTTTTAAATACAGGTCATAAGCTTCCTGGTTGTCAGTAGGGTTTTTATTAATAATGGCTTTTTCATCATCGAGCAGGGTAATCTTTAATTTCTCAGTAATGGCATAAGCTATCTCATCCTGTATGGCGAAAATATCATCCATTTCCCTGTCGTATCGTTCCGACCAGATATGATAGCCATCATCTACATTGATTAACTGGGCAGTAATGCGAAGTTTGTTACCTTGTTTACGAACACTTCCTTCCAATACAGTATTAACATTCAGTTGAGTACCTATTTGGCGGAGATCAATATTTTTACCTTTAAAGTGAAAAGAAGAAGTACGTCCGGCCACCCTCAGGTCTTTTACATGGGCCAGTGAGTTGAGTATCTCTTCCGTTATTCCATCGCTGAAATATTCCTGTTCTGGGTCGTTGCTCATATTTACAAAAGGTAAAACAGCAATGCTCTTTTCAGGGCTCTTTCTTACTGGTTCCAAAGCCGAAACAGGTTGAGAGGAATGTATGGTACCGTTTGTTGGTTCTGATATTATAAAAGCATCAACATTCGCCTCATAAATCCTCACAGGATCTTTTACATTCTTCAACATTTCTTCCCGTAAAAAATTAGTAGTGATGCCTTTTTTATTAGATACGTTACTATGAACGGATTCAGAAATATAGATGCTGCCTGCCTGTGCATGAGCCATCAACCGGGAAGCAATATTTACACCATCGCCAAACACATCATCGTTTTCAAACACAATATCACCAAGATGAATACCAATACGGAGATGGAGATCATTAATATCAGTGGAAGCTTGTTGAATACTGCCTGCACATAATACTGCTTCGGTTACGTTGGAAAAACTTGCCAGCACACCATCACCCATTTCTTTTATCCAACGGCCGTTATATTTTTGTATGATGGGTCTTTGTACCTGCCTGTTTTTACGGAGAAGATCAAATGCCTTTTCTTCATCATTACCCATTAAAGCTGTGTACCCGACTATGTCGGTAAACATGATAGCAGCTAATTGACGGGTTTGAGGCATAATTAATTTTACAGATGTTTTTATTATTTAGGAAAATCCATTCTTTCCAGGAAGGGCTGTAAACGTGGATCATCCCTGACATATGAACTAACTGGCCATGTTTTCATGCAGGGGAGTGAACCGTCTCGTTGATCAAAAGCCAGTTTTAACCACTCATAAGCCTTGTCATAATTTTTTGAAAAATAGGCTGCGCCAGAAATACAGAATGCAGAAATAAATTCAGTTTGCGAACGTTCTATTAATTCTTGCTCTATTTTTTGAGCTTCAGGTAAATTACCTGACAATGAATAAACCCAGCATAGTTCAACCAAATACCATGGATGCCGTAAGGAAAGAACGACAGATTCTTTTAAAGCCTCGATAGATTCTTCGAATCTTTTCAGTCCTGCTAAGCTTAACCCTAAAGCCCGAAATCCAGGTGAAAAATTTTCGTCCAATTCAATCGCTAATTTACTTTCCAGGATCGCTTCTTCATACCTGCCCGCATTGATAAGCATCATTGACAGTGCATGATGGGATATAGGTACCAGCGGTTCTAAATGATCTGCAGCATACTTTGCCTCTCTAATGGACTCGTCAAATTTTCCTTCAATGAACGATAAATAGTATCCATACCAGGAGTGGGCAGTTGCATAGTGCGGATTAATCTCAAAAGCATGTTGAAATTGTTTTTTTGCTTTCTTCCAATCCCACTCATAAAAAGTACTGATAAAAGCCAGTGTAGTATATGCTTCTACCTGCGAGGCATTTAATTGAATCGCTTTTTCAGCACATTGCTTTGCTTTTGGCATTACTTCATTTGGCGGCATCACGCAATAGAAACCTAATACGGCAAAGCCTTCAGCCATCCCTGCATATGGCAGGGCAAACTCAGGATCTATTTCTACTGATTGTTGAAAATATTCCAATGCTTTTTTAAAACCTCCGCCACGTTTGTTTAAATAAAACCGGCCTTTTAAATAGAGATCATACGCTTCATGGTTTGTAGTTGGGTTTATTTTGATGAATGCTTTTTCTTTTTCCAGTAAAGTAATCTTTAATTTTTCGGTGATAGCGAAAGCAATCTCATCCTGTATGGCGAAAATATCATCCATCTCCCTGTCGTATCGCTCCGACCATAAATGAAATCCATCATCTACATTTATCAACTGTGCCGTAATGCGTAGTTTGTTGCCTTGCCGGCGTACACTTCCTTCCAATACGGTGTTCACATTCAGTTTTTGGCCTATTTTACGCAGGTCAATATTTTTACCTTTGAAGTGAAAAGAAGAAGTACGTCCGGCTACCCTAAGGTCTTTTACATGGGCCAGTGAGTTGAGTATCTCTTCCGTTATTCCATCGCTGAAATATTCCTGGTCTGGGTCGTTGCTCATATTTACAAAAGGTAAAACAGCAATGCTTTTTTCAGGGCTCCTTCTTACTGGTTCCAAAGCCGAAATAGATTGAGAGGAATGTATAGTACCGTTTGTTGGTTCTGATATTATAAAAGCATCAACATTCGCCTCATAAATTCTCACAGGATCTTTTACATTTTTCAGTATCTCTTCCCGTAAAAAATTAGTAGTGATACCTTTTTTATTAAAGACGTTACTATGAACAGATTCAGAAATGCAGATACTGCCTGCCTGTGCATGTGCCATCAACCGGGAGGCAATATTTACTCCATCACCAAACACATCATCGTTTTCAAACACAATATCACCAAGATGAATACCAATACGGAGATGGAGATTATCAACATCAGTAGAGGCTTGTTGAATGCTGCCTGCGCATAACACTGCTTCGGTAACGTTGGAAAAACTTGCCAGCACACCATCACCCATTTCTTTTATCCAGCGGCCGTTGTATTTTTGTATGATGGGTTTTTGTACCTGCCTGTTTTTGCGAAGGAGATCAAAAGCTTTTTCTTCATCATTACCCATTAAAGCAGTGTACCCGACTATGTCGGTAAACATTATAGCAGCTAATTGACGGGTCTGAGCCAAAAGACAAGGTTTAGTAGCAAGGTACGAAAAACCAAGGGTTAATAAGTTTTATTGACTGTAAATGTTGACTTATAGGATTAATTAAAAAGGGGTAACCCATATAGATTACCCCTTACATATCAGATAGTACTTGTTTTTTGATTTAAGCAACCGCTTTCTTCACTAAGTCCGCTGCTTCACTTAACAGTATGGCAGACTGTACTTTCAATCCGCTTTCATCAATCAATTTTTTTGCTTCTACTGCATTGGTACCTTGTAAACGAACGATGATAGGAATGTTGATATTCCCCAATTTTTGGTAAGCATCAATAACACCTTGCGCCACCCGGTCGCAACGAACAATACCACCAAAGATGTTGATCAATATCGCTTTAACAGCAGGGTCTTTTAAAATAATTTTGAAACCAGCTTCCACCGTTTGCGCATTGGCACTTCCCCCTACGTCCAAGAAATTGGCAGGTTCACCACCACTTAATTTAATCATATCCATGGTAGCCATTGCCAAACCAGCACCATTTACCATACAGCCAACATTGCCGTCTAATTTTACAAAGTTCAGGTTGTATTTACCAGCTTCTACTTCGGTAGGGTCTTCTTCCGTAACATCTCTCAGCGATGCAAGATCTGCATGACGCATCAAGGAGTTTTCATCCAATCCCATTTTACAATCAACAGCTATTATTTTATTATCTGATGCTTTGAAGAGCGGATTTATTTCCAGCATGGAACAATCCAATCCAACATAAGCATTGTAAAGATTGGTTACAAATTTCACACAGTTCTTA
>JBKJIX010000064.1:0-4197 GCA_046598205.1 Chitinophagaceae bacterium | reverse complement strand
TCGCTGAGTATCATGGTGGTGTTCAGCAGTGTGATAAGTTTTTTGCTCACACAAGGTTCGGAAGATTATGTGCGGAACAGGTGGACGATGATACTATTGCTCTTTGCAGGTGGGATGCTGGTAACAGGCAGTGCTAATGCCATAAACCAGGTAGTTGAAAAAGATACCGATGCGATGATGAAGCGGACAGCGAATCGTCCTATAGCTTCAGGTCGTATGAGTGCAACAGAGGGATGGGCTTTTGCCATCATCACCGGTGCTCTTGGTGTTTTTATGCTGGGAAATTATTTCAACTGGCTGGCGGCAGGATTGGCGGCGTTTAGTTTGTTTCTCTATGCATTTATTTATACGCCGTTGAAGAAAGTAAATTCAATAGCGGTGTTAGTAGGTGCCGTTCCGGGAGCATTGCCTTGTTTGATTGGCTGGGCCGCAGGCGATAATAATCTGGGAACAGGGGGTTGGGTTTTATTTGCGTTTCAGTTCTTCTGGCAGTTCCCACATTTTTGGGCCATTGCCTGGGTGTCGCACAAAGATTATTCAGCAGCAGGGTTTAAGTTGCTGCCCGCAAAGGAAGGGCCAACAAAGTTTACAGCAATGCAAACAATCATGTATTCTGTATTACTGGTGCCGGTTAGCATAGCACCTTATTATATAGGAATGTGTAATTATAATAATACACCCGGAATAATAAGTTTGATACTGATAGGCCTGGCAAATTTATTTATGATTGGAAGATGTGTGACGTTATATAGAAAGATGGATGTGGATTCAGCAAGAAAAGTGATGTTTGGAAGTTATATGTATTTGCCGGTGGTGATGTTAGCGTTATTGTTGAGCAAAGCGTAGCCCCCAATCCCCTAAAGGGGTGATTGGGAAAGCTTAACTGAAATTGAAATGTGAATAATGGTAAGCAATTTGAATATAGAGAAATCTAAAAATACTCCGCCAATCGGCGGAGATAGGGGCAAGAGAATCCATCCCCACAAGTTTACTATGTGGGTGGCCATTGGTAGCATTGTAATGATGTTTGCCGGTTTGACAAGTGCTTTTATAGTAAAGAGCAACCAGACAAACTGGGTAACAGTGAGCATACCACGGATGTTTTGGATTTCTACTGCAGTTATTATTATCAGTAGTATAACACTGCAGATGGCACTTAGATCTTTTAAGCAACGGGTAATGAACCAGTACAGGATGCTGATTGGTGTAACGCTTTTATTGGGCGTTGCTTTTGTAGTGTTGCAATGGCTCGGTTTTCAGGATTTGTGGGCACAAAAAATAACTTTTCGTGGTGCAGGCGCCGGGCAATTCCTGTATGTGATTTTTGGATTACATGCAATACATGTAATTGGTGGAATAATTGCTTTGATAGTAATGTTCATCAGGGCATTTATTGGAAAAACGAAATTGTACAGCTCAGTTCCGGTGGAAGTAATGGCGGTTTACTGGCATTTTGTAGATGTACTCTGGATTTATCTGTTATTGTTCTTTCTGATTATCGGAGGATAATAACCAAAATAAAAAAGGTTTCATTCCGAGGAAGCCGTCAAGGAATAAAATAATTTTTTAAACCCTCCGCCGGTTGGCGGAAATGAGGTAAATGTTTTAATATGTCAACACAAACAACAGCACATCAAACCAAATGGTGGAGCGGCGGAAAAAGCCCCTTCAATCTGGAGTATGGCAAAGTGATGATGTGGTATTTTTTGATGAGTGATGCCTTTACGTTTGGGGCATTCCTGATTTCGTATGGCTCTATCCGGTTTAGTCAAAACTTCTGGCCAGATCCGAATGTGGTGTTCAATGCTTTTCCGGGAGCCGGGCATGCTAATCTTCCGTTGGCGTTTGTGAGTGTAATGACGTTTGTTCTTATCATCAGTTCTGTTACTATGGTGCTGGCAGTACATGCCGGGCACAAGGGAGATAAGAAAGGGGTGATAAAATGGATGGCCTGGACGATTGTGGGTGGTCTGGCGTTTTTGGGTTGCCAGGCATGGGAGTGGCATCACCTTATTACCGGCGAACATGCAACATTAATAGATGGTAAAATTGAAATGATAGGACAAACAATGGGAGGTAATCCATGGGGTGAGCTGGTACATGGTCCGGAATTGACAGCTGCAATAAATAATTCATCACATGAAACACTGATGGAACTAATGCATCATCAGGATGCATCACTAACTCACGAAAAACTGGCAGCTATGTCTGATGGGCAAATGCGGGGAGTGCTATCTGCTGCGGAACTGCACATTCGGGAAAAAGGGCCTGTGGCATTTGGTGGATATTTCTATGGCATTACCGGTTTCCATGGCTTCCATGTATTCTCAGGAGTTGTTATTAATATTATTATGCTGATAATGACGCAGAAGAATGTATTTCAGAATAAAGGTCATTATCTGATGATTGAAAAAGCTGGTTTGTACTGGCACTTTGTGGATTTGGTTTGGGTATTTGTTTTCCTTTGTTTTTATCTGATATAATCCCGATAGCTATCGGGATGGATTTTTAAATTTGTCATTTAGTTTAATATGGAACATACATCTACAGTTTCGCCGGAAGTAACTTTTGAACATCATCATTCAGATGAAGAGTTTAAGAGAAGGGTGAAGAAGACAACTATTCTTTTATCTGTAATTACTATTATAGAGCTGGCAATTGGCTTAACTATTTATAGCCTTCATAAAAGCGATGTAAACAGGGATTTCCTGATACTAGGTATTAAAGGTGTGGTTTGTATACTTACAATAGCCAAAGCTTATTATATCGTTTCTGTATTTATGCACTTGGGTGATGAAATCAGGAACATGATTATGACCATTGTGGTACCGCTGATGCTCTTTATATGGTTTATTATAGCATTTATATACGAAGGCAATTCTTACAAAAATCTTCGTAATAAATACGATTTACATTTTAAAGAAACCACCATGCCACAAAAACATGGTGCTGCGGAAAAACATGACGAGAAACCAACAGAGAAAAGCGGCAAGGAATAAAACAAGCCTATTATTATAAAACCAAAACCATTAAACCAGGACGAGGTTTGATGGTTTTTATTTTTGGAGTCCACGCCCCGGCCCTCTTCCAGGGTGGAGAGGGTCGGGGTGAGGCAATTTTTCAGGAGAAGTTTAAATTTGAAATTGTGAACAAGAAAGCTCTATATGCGGTGATGTTGGCAATGCTGCTGCCATTAACTGCTTATTTTATTGTAAAAAGAAAAAGTGAAACGGCTGTTACAATGCCACGGCATTACTTACCAGACTCGGTAGTAGCTGTAACAAAGAGTGGAAAAAGAACAACCGACACAGCCTGGCACCGGCTGGCCAATTTTTCATTAACTAACCAGGAAGGCAAAATTGTTTCATTGGATAGCCTGAAAGGCAAAATCATTATCGCTGATTTCTTTTTTACACATTGCCCCACCATTTGCCCGGGTCTTACCCGCAATATGAAACGGCTGGCCGAATCTATCCATAATGGCCAACGGGTGGGAGATAAAACAAACAAACAAGTTCATTTTATTTCATTTAGTATAGACCCGGAAAGAGACTCAGTAGAAAGATTAAAATACTGGGCCGATAAGTTTCAGATAGACCCGGAACAATGGTGGCTGCTTACCGGCGATAAAAAAGTGATTTATGATATGGTGATTGAAGAAATGAAAGTAGGACTGGTGGATGGGAAGGGGATTGACACCAACTTTATACATAGCGACCGCTTCGTACTGATTGACAGTAACCGGCATGTAAGGGGTTATTACAGCGGATTGGATTCTTTATCACTTGCCAAACTTTCTAATGATCTTGTGCTGCTCACCATGGAAAAAGACCCACGGAGTAAAAGTTTTTTTGATGGTAAACTTGAACTAATGGCTGTTGTTTTCTTATTGGCTATAATGGGGGTGGGGCTACTTTTATTCTTCATAAGAAAAAAATCGTAAAATATGCTGCAGGCAGTTTGGAAAAAGAATGATAAAAAGGCAAGGATATTAATATTTACTTTCTCTCTCATAGTATTTGCGGCGGTTGTATTATTAAGCCGGGTAAAACTTAATATAAACCTTGGGTTTGATGTTCACCTGTTTGCCAAAGCCAATGCCATTATCAATTCTTGTGTAGCCATACTGCTTGTCATTGCATTGATAGCAGTAAAAAGTAAAAACTATACGCTGCATAAAAATCTGATGATGTCAGC
>JBKJIX010000133.1:0-10390 GCA_046598205.1 Chitinophagaceae bacterium | reverse complement strand
CGGCAGGTTAATCTCTGTCTCCGTAGAAGAAGATAGTTCCACCTTTGCTTTTTCAGATGCTTCTTTCAAACGCTGCAAGGCCATCGGGTCTTTGCGCAAATCAATGGCTTCGTCTTTTTTAAATTCATCAGCCAGCCAATCCATTATCACTTTATCAAAGTCATCACCACCAAGGTGGGTATCACCGTTGGTGCTTTTTACTTCAAATACACCGTCGCCCAATTCGAGAACAGAAATATCAAACGTACCACCACCGAGGTCAAACACGGCGATTTTTTGGTCATGCTTGCCTTTATCCAAACCGTAAGCCAATGCGGCTGCGGTAGGTTCGTTCACAATCCTGCGAACGTTCAGACCGGCAATTTCACCAGCTTCTTTGGTAGCCTGGCGTTGTGCATCGTTAAAGTAAGCAGGCACGGTAATAACCGCTTCTGTCACTTCATATCCCAGGTAATCCTCGGCGGTTTTCTTCATTTTTTGAAGCACCATTGCGCTGATTTCCTGTGGCGTATAAAGCCTGCCATCTATGTCAATTCTGACAGTATTATTGTCACCTTTGGCCACTTTGTAACTCCAATGGCTTATTTCTTCCGTTACCTCATCAAACTGGCGGCCCATAAAACGCTTCACCGAGCTGATGGTATTTTGCGGGTTAGTGATGGCCTGGCGTTTAGCCGGGTCACCTACTTTACGTTCGCCATTTTTCAGAAAAGCCACTACAGACGGGGTTGTGCGGCGACCCTCGTCGTTGGCAATTACCACCGGTTCGCCGTTTTCCATTACAGAAACACAGCTATTGGTGGTTCCTAAGTCAATTCCTATTATTTTTCCCATGTTGTATATTTTTAATGAGTTCGCTGTAGGTAGTCAATCATTGTGCCGTTGGGGGGAAAGTGCAAAAATGGCAGGTTAACCGCAGAGATGCAGAGGCGCCGAACTGAACTGCCTTTTCTCCCTGTCTCACCGTCTCTGCGGTTTAATAGCAGAATTCAAGAACCCCATTTATCCAAACCGGCTTAATTTTATAGCAAACCAACTGCTATGGCGAATTCTATTTCAGACAAACTAAAAATCAAATCAAAATTTACGCTGCTCACCCTGAATGCCCCATCCAATTTCAAAAAAGGATTGTTGGGTTTGCCAGCCGGGGTAAAGATTGCAGACTCCGGTAAAGAGTATGACCAGGTGCATTGGTTCGTAAAGAGCAAAGCACAATTAGAAAAGGAAATGAGCAAAGTAATGAAGCTGGTAAAACCGGAAGTAACGGTGTGGGTGTATTATCCAAAAGGCACATCAAAGGTTCAAACAGATTTGACAAGAGATAAAGGCTGGGATTGTTTATTAGCCGAAGGCGATAAACTGACATGGATAAGTTTGATTTCCTTTGATGACATATGGAGTGTGTTTGGTTTTCGGGCAAAAACGGAAGGAGATAAAAAGAAAGAAACCAAACCAAAAGAAGAAAGAGAAATCTTTAAATGGGTGAATGCACAAACCAAAGAAGTAAAACTGCCGGATAATTTAGCAGCGGCATTAAAAAAAAATAAAAAAGAGGCCTCATTATTCGAGGCACTTTCGTTTACTAATAAAAAAGAATACATCGAATGGATAGTAACAGCAAAGAGAGAGAAAACAAAAGCCGAAAGAATAAAAGGAACGATAGAACGATTGAACAAAGGCTGGAAAAATCCTGCAAACAGATAAAATGATTACTCTTAAACGAACCAATCCTCCTTCGCTAAAGCTTCGGCGGACAAATAGCGAGGATAGAGATTTTCATGACCTGGTTGAAAAGCTTGACAAGGATTTACATGACAGGTATGGGGCCTTGCAGACTTTTTACAACCGGTTCAATGCGATTCAAAACCTGCCAACTGTGGTAGTAGCTTATTATAATAGGCAGCCTGTTGGTTGCGGTTGTTTTAAGAAATTTGAAGATGGCTCTGTGGAGGTTAAAAGAATGTATGTATCCAATGAACAACGGGGAAAAGGAATTGGTGCCTCCATACTTGCTGAGTTGGAGAAATGGGCTGCTGAGTTAAAGATTACCGCAATAGTGCTTGAGACCGGCAATAACCAAGCGGAAGCAGTGCATCTCTACGGAAAAATGGGTTATACCGTTATTCCTAACTACGGCCAATACAGCGGTATGGAAACCAGCATTTGTATGAAGAAAGAATTAAGCTAAGAGGAAAAATGAGGAAAAGCCTGCCCGTCGGCAGACAAGGAGAAAAAGAGAAATTGCCACTTTACCGGGTTTCCTCCTTTCCTCTTTTATCTCTTTTAAACTCTTAGCTTTAAAAACCAAACAAAACATCATTGCAATTAACAACTGACATATACCAACGCATAGTAGCTGACAAAGTTTACATTGATAAAAACTATCATGAATCAATAGACCTGGAACAAATTTGACAACAGGCTTTTTTATCCCGGTTTCATTTTCACCGGATATTTACAAGGATATTTTTATTGACAGTTAGTATGGATTATCAGGATTTGGACCCAATTTATATTTATCGCTCTAGGTAAAGTAGTAGCTCAGTTTGAATTGTTGTGCGATATAAGACTAAAAAAGAGACACAAAGGACACTGTGATTCACGAAGTTTCTCCGTGTTACTTTGTGTGCTTTGCGCCTCCCGTGGTTCAAAAAATTAAAACAGCTTTACTCCCCAAGGTTAACAGGTCAGTATCCTGATTTTAAAAGTTTTATACTATAATTAATTTCATCGTTCTTAATAATGAGTACATAATTACCAGGTACCAGATTTTTGAATTGTTCGAGGTTGATTGTATTATTTCCTTTCTGCAGATTAAAAGATGAATTTGATAAAACTTTTCCGTTCATATCCGTGAGATAAAGATTAACCCGGGTAACTGTCTCCGATACAATCCATACCATTACCTTGTCAACAAATGGGTTTGGATATACGGAGTAGTTGATTGTCCTTATACCATCCCTTTTAATTACAACAATATCGGAATATTTGAAATTCAGGTCAAGGTCATACATTTTGAGCCTATAATATGCTGTTTTGCCCTGTACCTGCTTGTGTAAATAGCTATACTCTTTGACAGCAGAAGTAGTGCCTTGTGCTGTAAGCGTTGCGATTTTGTCAAAAATGTTTCCGTTCAGACTATATTCCAAATCAAAATGCTTACTGTTGCTTTCCCCGGCAGTAGTCCACTGCAGAATATTATCCAACCCGGATTTTACCCCGTTAAATTGTAAAAGAGTTACAGGCAAAGTAGAATAATACACCCATGGAATGGTGTATACAGCTGGTGTGACGTCAATTATTCCCAGGTTGTCTGTCGCCGTATATGTGAATATGGCTCCGTCGAAGTTGGCAGTTGGCTGAAAAGATAATTGCGATATTTGAGCCGGAGTCAGGGAGCTAACTTGAGAAAGCGTATTTACGATTACGTTATTGACATATAATGATCCTTTCGAGGCGTCAGGCAATAACGTAATGGTGTAAAATGAAACAATACCATCGTCAGAACCAACAAGTGCCGGAATGGCTGCACGTGGAGCTCCACTTGCAAAAGGCGAAGTCGTAATATCAGAAGTAACAGGCGGCAGATTAACAGGGATATCAAACCTCGAAGCTGCTGCGCTTAAGTTGTTATTGTTATCTTTCACCGTATAGGTAAAAAATGCAATCCCTCCCCAATTTTCATCCGGATCAAAACTAAGTTTAGAAGCATTTGCGGGAATAACGGCATAGCCACCGACAGGTATCGATGAAACCAAAACCCCATTGACGTATAGTTTACCACCCGACGGAATTGTCTGTATAAGGTAGGTTGAGATTGTACCATCGTTGTCGAAACCATTCAGCGCAGGCAAAAATACTGACCCGGTTCCCAATTGATTGGTAATAACCTGGCTGGATTTATCTTCCGCAAATGGTAAGGAATTGGTAACCGGAATACTGACTGTCGCCGGTGTTTTATCAAACGCTCCAAAATTATCAGTCGCCGTATATTTAAAACTAGCCGTTCCGATAAAAGAAGGATTTGGGTCAAACTCCAGCCGGTTGGCATAACATAGCGGAATCATCTGCTGCGTTGTAACAGGAGATCCATCCAGCACCAGGGTACCCTGGCTGGGCAATGGAAGTTCGGTGACGGAAAAACTTGTCAGGGTGCCATCATCCGTAGCCTGCAGGGATTGAAGAAAAGCAGGACCCATATTGCTGGCTACAGAAGCGTTGGTAATATTAATGGTAACAGGATCATTATTGGTAACCTGTATTTTGTAGAAAGCAGCTTCGGCACTTACTCCTCCATTATTATCCATTGCTTTATAAGTAATAGTGATTGTACCAGAAAACTCGCCTGAAGGCCTGAACTTTAAAGTGCTGGCCTGTGCTGGTGTAATAACCTTTCCTCCCACGGAAATAGAATCATATACGGTCGGACTAGATTCAAAAAATAATTTTCCATAAAAATAAGGGGGCACCGAAAGAAGGGTGTAAGAAGTTATACTACCATCCCCGTCAGTTCCCGATAATGGATTGATGGCGGTCATGGGAGCATTAAGTGTCAAAGGAGCATTTGTAATGTTATTGACATAGGGAAGCTGGTTAACTCCTTGTACATTAATGGGAATATTATAGGAGGCGGTATTACTAATTTGGCCTGAATTATCAGTAGCCCGGTAATTGAATGTGGAAGTTCCAATCACATTACTGCTCAGAAATTGTAACCTGGATGCCTGTTGTGCAGTCAGTATCTGGCCAGCAGTTAGGGTTGTAAATACGTTTGTTCCAGCCAGGTCACACTGCAGGGTACCGAGTGTAGGTAGACTGAGAACTGTAAAGGAGACTATACTGCCGTCCACATCATTTGCCAATAAGCCGGGGATGGAAGTGGTTATATTTTTCTTTACCGTATTCAGATTCCTGTCAAATGCCACCGGATTTACATTTATTAGGGAAATAGAAACATTGGTAATCGCAGATTGAAGACCATCATTGTCTATGCTTTTGTATTTAAAAATATAGGTTCCGGTATTGCTGCCATTCGGCATAAAATAAATTTGATTGGCCTTTTCAAAAGGAACAATATCATTATTATTCAGCATCACGGCGTTAAGGTATAAACTGCCTGTAGTTAAAGGCCCAATTGCCTGGATTCTGAATGCCACAACGGTTCCATCGGCGTCCGTTCCGTTAAGAGTAGGCACCCGAATGGAGGTTTGGTTAACTGAAGCTGGAGCCATTATAGTATCTGTCGAAACCGGAGGCACCAGCGTTTTGATTAATGGAATCTTGAATAAAGCTGGAGTTGGATCTGCCAGTTTACCTTCATCGGTCACACTATAAGTAAAGATCGCTGTATCAGCAGGAGATATATTTGGGTCAAACTTCAAAGTGGAAACCTGTGCTGGTGTAACAACCTGCCCCGGATAGGCCGCAATTCCATTGCAATACAAAGTACCCGTCGCGGCGGAAGGCAACTCCGTAATTGTAAATTTATTACCAGTCATCGGCATTTCGTCAGGATCAGTTCCGTCGAAAGGCGAAAGAACTGTTTGCCCGGCCGAATTTGATATAGCCGCATTAATTATATTTTTAGCTGCTGGCGGATTATTGAATGCAGTAAGTAAAACTATCGCAGCACTCTGATCGCTTAATCCTTCATCATCGGTGCAGGTATAGGTAAACTGGGTTGTTCCTGTAAAATCTTTTTTCGGATCAAATTTCAGGTTAGCAGCCTCGGCGGGTGTCAATATCATACCTGCTGTAATTACTACCGTAGGGCCTGAGCCAAATCCTATTTTACCTTCCGATGCAGCAGGTATAGATAGTATTTTATAGGAAACGATCATATTCGTAGCATCCGGGTCAGTACCCGAAAGTGAAGTGATAGGTTTCCACCCACCTCCGGCATATATCGAAGCATTCGTAATATCTGTCGCAACAGGAGGAACCATTTGAACGGGTACAAAAAAGTTAGCCGGGGTATTATCCGTAAGACCCAGGTTGTCTGTAGCAGTAAACGTAAAACTAGCAACTCCATTAAAGTTATCAGTCGGATCAAATTTTAAACTGGCCGCCTGTGCTGTGGTAAGCACCTGGTTATCTGTAACCGGAGCATAGGAGGTTCCACTTGTATTATAATATAGAATTCCCTTGTTTGACGTTGATTTATTAATGATTTTAAAGGTATTGATACTGCCGTCATTATCAATAGCAGACAAGGAAGGCATATTGAACATCGTAGAACCGATTGGGTTGGCAATAGTTGCACTGGTAACATCGTTTGCAGTCGGTGGTTGATTCACCATCTGTAGTGTTAATGTAGCAGCGGTTAGATCGGTAGCACCATCGTTGTCAGTGGCTGTATACAGAATTTCTGCATAACCGACATAAGTACCCGAAGGTTTATAAGTAATGGCTGTTGTTTGTGCAGGAGTTAATATTTGTCCTACATAAGCCTGCACATTATTTACAAATATGGTGCACTGGCTGGCAGACGGTAGTCCTTTGATTGTATAACTTACGATTGTACCGTTGTCTGTGGCTTGTAAAGAACAGGCAGTTGACAAACCAGCATTGCTCGGGACAGGCGTACAAATTTTGGTAAGTGCTACCGGTGGAGGATTTACCGGAATAGTATAAGTGGCTGGTGTAAGATCACGCAGATTACTGTTATCAGTAACAGTATAAAGGAAACTTGTATTACTTCCGAAACCATCAACCGGATCAAAATCCAGTGTTTTCATTTGGGTAGCTGTAAGTACCAGTTCTCCTGTGGGAAGTGTATTGATTGGAATTTTGGCGGTTGCAGGATTATTGTCTTGGTCATAATACAGAGTTCCATTGGATGGTAAAGATTTCAATACATAATTTACCACATATCCATCTTGATCTGTGCCAGCAAGTGGAACGGGATTGCTGATAGCCTGCGGACCGGTTCCATCCGGGTTATTTATTACCAGCATAGTCCGATCCAAAGCAACCGGTGGTGTGATAGGGCAAATATTTATATCATAATCCTGGTAATATTCTCTTCCGCAATCATCTATAATGGTGCAAGAAAGGGTACAATTTGTGCAAGCTGAATTCAATGGCGCTGTAAATATCGTCACTGAATCAAAAGGATTGCTGAATGTGCCACCACAACTGGATGACCAGTGAAATGTAAGATTCGACCCTGTATTTCCTGCCGGCAAAGATGCCCTGTACGAATAACTGCTCAAAGAAACAAGGTTAATCTGACCAGTAATATTGAGTGCAATCACTTTGTCATATACTGATAAAAATGAAAAATTAAAAAAGGTTCTCATCGCTGCTACTGCATCAGCGTTACCCTTTTCTATATTATGTCCGCCTGTGTACATAATTTTTCCTCTCAAGTTATCTCCAAACGCCCGGCCATACACGATCGCTCCTGCTTCGCCCGGAGAAAGTCCAGGAATATCCTGCTGAGTAGGGTCGTAAACGGCCACTTTTGTGCTGGCTCTCCAGGTTGCTGTTTGAGGAAGAAATATCTGTTCAGATCCATTCTGCTGGGCGTCATCTGTTATTCCCATGAACTGCATCTCGGGGTCTGTTGGAAATCGGTAAGAATAAGGTGGGGATCCCTGGCTATGTGAACCAAAAGGTACCAACGTCTGCTGTGTCAAGAAATTCATTTTTTCAGAAGCATTGGATGGGTTCACCAAATTTTCTAAAACACTTACTGCATGGCATCCAGCCCAGATCCAACCATTATTGGACTGGTTCCAATTTAGAAGATTACTATGCGTAGCCCATGTTGGATCTGCGTGAGGCATCACAAACAAGTCATCGCAACCACTGAGTTCACTGGGAAGCTTTTTAGGATAATCTCCTGATGGTATGCCTGCTGCATCCAGGAAGCCTATTGCAATATTGCCGTTTTGAAAGTCGAAAGTCCACCGGGGAGTGTATTTCAAATTATAGGTTACATCAACACTGAAATTAGTGGTTGTAGTAGTGCCTACTACTCCCTGTGTTTGCCAGTAAGAAATTCTTGCATCGGTTGTAGGATTCCTGTATCTGGCAGGGATAATAAATGTTCCCCCTTTAAAATCTGTACCACTATAGTTAAAATCGATTCCATCTTTTAATTTAGACTGGCCAATCACCCATTTTACCTGCACCCTGTAATTATGGATCAGGTCATAGATCATTCCCCATGGCTTAATTCCATTACCATAGGTTTGCGGAATAACACCCATGTTAACGATAAAAGATCCTGTAGGAATTGGCTCAACGCCAGCCCTCGAAGGATTACTGAAAGAAATTATTGCAATTGCCAGGCATAACAGCCGTGTATTGAGATTGGTTTTCATCGAATAGATTTTTAGAATTTCAACAGGATTAGAAGTCTTTCTATGTAAAAAGAACAGAAATTCCGGAATAATACAATAGAAAATTTACTAAGAAAAGATACTTATCATTTATATTGCTTATAGTCAATGAGTTTACTGTGAAAAATTTAACAGCATGGTGGAAGTACTGAAAAAAATATAAATGGGGGATGAAGGATGTTTACATAAAATCAGCAACAGTAAATGCACCCGGGAGTATTACTTCGCCATTCTGCTTCTTTAGTTTCATTATTTTTACATCATAGTTCAATGCACAAAATATTACGGTAACACATGAAAAGAAAAAATATAGTTGTTTTAATATGTTTACTCTTTGTCGTTAATTCTTATTCTCAAAAAATAAATCCTGAGAATCCTGATCTTTCTCCCGGTAATTTTAAATTGGATTCATTACCCAGTTCTGAAATCAATATTCCCATACAGATAAACCTGAAACCGGTTTATACTATGGCGGAGAAAAGTGTGGATACTCTTTTCACTTCTCCCGGTTATCCTGATGGTTGGGTACAGGGCGGTTGTGCTACCCGTTTTAAATATGTGTTCCGTCGCAGCAAGTTGCAGATGAAGGCAAGCGGCACTTCCATGAATCTTGGCTTTACCGGATACTATAAAATAGTTGGCTCTACCAGGGTTTGTGTAAACGGTACGGTTATTTCTCCCTGGACTCCCGCCTGCCGCTGTGGCTTTGGCGATGAAGGCGAACGACGGGTAAATGTATCTTTCACTAATTCGTTAAGCATTCAACCAGATTTTAAAGTAAAACTTGGTATAAAAAGAAATGAACCCCAGGCATTAGACAAATGTGAAGTTTGTTTTTGGGGACAGGATATTACTAAAGAGGTGCTTAAAGGATTGACCGCAGAATTAGATGCAGCTAAAAAAGATTTAGATAAAAGCTATGGAACCGTTGATCTGAAGCCCCGTTTTCAGCAGGTATGGAACCAGCTTAATAAAGTGTATAATATTTATGGGCTTGGCTGGTTAAAGATAAATCCGCAGAAAATCCGTATCAACAACCTGTTTGCACTGAATGATTCATTAAATATTTTTATCGGCTTATCTGCAAAGCCTTCTATCGGTTTTGATAAACCGGCTGAACAAACTTCTGCGATACCCAATCTGGGTACTTTCAGCCGCCAACCAGGGTTCAGCATTTTTTTAGATGCAGTGCTTAATTATGATTCACTCGGTAATATTCTGAATCAGCAAGTGAAGGGACAAGAATTTGACTTTAAGAAAGGATTCATTAAAAAGAAATTCATTATTGATGAATGCAAAATATATGGCGGCGGTTTTGAGAAGTTGATTATTAAAATAAAATTCTCAGGCACAAACAATGGTATGGTGTACCTGGTCGGCAAACCTGTTTACAACAAAGAGAAACGTATCATTGAAGTGGTTGATATTGATTTTGACATAAAGTCTAAAAATGTGCTGCTTGGCTCGGCCGACTGGATATTTAGTAAAAAAATCACCAAAGAAATAAGTAAGAATGCCCGTTTTGAATTAGGTGCTTATATTGATACTGCTAAACTAACTATCAACAAAGAGTTGAATAAAGAGTGGGTAAAAGGGATCCGCAGCTATGGCAATATAAAAGACATTTCACTGATTGGTATCTACCCGATGCAGCAACATCTTATTATAAGAAGCAATTGTACCGGTGATCTATCCGTAAAAGTGGAGTCAATTAATTTCAGTCTGTAACTTCTTCTTCCGGGGTGGCTTTAAAAGAAAAATTCCGTTGCGCTACATAACTAAACAGTATTACAATAGAAATAGTAAGCATTTGTGCAAATACCGGGTAAATATGGAATCTCTCCACGAAGACCTTTAGAAGTAAATAGTTAAGGGCAAGATTAAAGAGGCATATCATAAAATAGCGGAACAGTTGTATCCGTCCTTTCATTTTTGAATCGCTGAACACTACATATTTTGCCATAAAAAAACCTACCGGGAAAGTGATACAAAACGAAACAATCAGTGCAGCTATATGGCCTTCGAAAGCATAAAACCCAAAG
>JBKJIX010000164.1:0-8640 GCA_046598205.1 Chitinophagaceae bacterium | reverse complement strand
AAGAAAAAAAATACTAATCATTAATGGCCTGGTAAACCAATGCCCTGAACTTTTCCACCACATCTCCATGTGTAGAGCCTTGTAACTGGCGGTAAAAAAGCAGTACCATTTTTTCTTTTGGATCCACCCAATAAGAAGTAGCAAAAGCACCACCCCAGCTATAAGTTCCTTCCTGAGCCAACGTTTTGCCACTGCTCTTATCTGTTACTAATTGAAATCCCAATCCAAATTTATCATCACCCCTGATAGAAAGATCACCAATCTGGTTTTGTATCATTATGCGAACCGTATTTCTGCTCAACAATCTTTTGCCATTATATACGCCGTTATTCAGTAGCATTTGTAAAAAAACAGCATAATCATAAATGGTAGATGATAAACCTGCGCCGCCGGAATAATAAGTGCTGTTGATTAGCGGATAATTAGTACCCACCGGGCCATTCAGCATATTGCTTCCTGCTTTTAATAAATGCCCTGTGGAATCTTCTCTGTATAAATTAACTAAACGGGATGCCTTTTCAGCAGGAATATAGAAATAAGTATCCTTCATACCCAATGGTTCAAATATTCTTGTGCGAAAAAAATCATTTAATGTCATTCCGGAAATCACTTCTACCAGGCAACCCAACAAGTCGCTGTGTAAACCATAGGTCCATTTTTCTCCAGGCTGATGCATTAATGGAAGTTTGCCAAGCCGGTTCATCGCATCCAGCAGTTTGTCGTTTTGTATGCCAATACCGGCAGTAAGATTATTTTTTGCATAAATAGCATTAGCTTCTTTTGACCCTATTTGTGCATAGCCAAGTCCGGAAGTATGAGTGAATAATTGCCGTATCGTTATTTCACTTTTGGCAGGCACTGTAGTGTAAGAGGTATCAACTCCATTAAATTTATCCAGCACCTGTTGTTTTTTAAAAGCAGGAATATATTTTGAAACTGCATCATCCAGTAAAAACTTTCCTTCTTCAAACAACATCATCATGGCTGCACTGGTAATGGCTTTGGTTTGCGAAGCAATCCGGAAAATGTCTTCTTTCTGCATAAGCGACTTCGCATCAAGGTCATTATAGCCGACAGCTTTGTAGTAAGCCACTTTCCCATTGCGGATAATAAGTGCTGTACCGCCCTGCATCCATTCTTTTTGTGTCCAGTCATTCATTTCACGGTCCAGGCGTTTTAATCTTTCTGAAGAGAATCCCGCTGCTTCGGGTGTAGTTAGCGGAGTTATTTTTTGTGCGGAAACAGAAGCTACCTGTAGCAGGATAAATGCAGAAGCAATAAATAGTTTTTTCATAAATTATAATTTATTTCAGGTTATATTCATTGTGTTAAAAAGTTATCATGTTCATTGCTTTTTCATTTAATAATTTCAGCCTTACTTCAATCTGGAAATTGCTGCCCCTAAGCTGGTGAACATAATAAGCAAGGTCAAAATGAAGGTCTTTGTCGTATGATCTTAAAGGAGGGTTATCAATTGGTCTGTTTATACCCTCAATGGTTAGCATTTTCTCAAAAACAAACGGATTAAATATACGGGATAATAAAGGGTCTGCCGCTCTTCTTTCAATTCGGTCATCTTCCTGGTTATAATATATATAGTCAACCAGTTTTTGATAGGATATCATACTGTCAGCTGCCTTTTCATTCCTTATCAATCTTAATGAACCTGAGTTTTTTAATTGTGTTATTGTTCTGTCATTACTTTGAAACCGTAGTCCCCTTACAAAGGTTCTTCCAAAGTAATACAACTCATTTTCATGCCCTTTAATTTGCTGAATATTTAAAAGAAGCATGAACGAGTCCATTAATTTCATCTTGTTTTGCCTGAAAAGGATATTTTGCCTAATTGCTGCGGTATCCGTTTTTAAATCTTCTATAAAAGTCTGTATAAATTTTTTCTCCCGGTCTCTTTCTATCTTATGTTCCAACTGATACTCCGCCAGGAAACCGCAGAACACCGCAAGGAACAACATTAAAAACTCCCAGAAATAGTGGGTCCATCTTTTTCGGGCGGTGTGGGTGTGGGTATGTACTTCCATAAATAATTATTTCAGGTGGTATTCTTTACGTAATAGTTTCAGTAACACAGTATTCAGCTCTATGTATTTTTGATAATGTACCCGGCGGGTAGAATTCATCGCATTCATACCATATAAACCCAACGCATTGATAGTACCCTGTTTGTCGAATTTCTCGATGGAATTGAATTTAAAAGGAATTACTTCATTATTCTTTTCATATTCGGCTACAGCCAGGTCAAAGGCTGCATCATTCTTTTTTAATTCTGCATCAAAATCATAGTCATAATGCCGGACAATCAGGGGTTGTATATAATTACTCCGTATTTCTGTTTCAAGTAGCTGCCGGTCATTAATATTATAAATGGCAACCGATAGATCGCCAACTATTTTTTGCAACTCATTGCTTTTGAAATAACGCAACGAACCGGAGTTTTTTAACTGTTCAAGAACTACCGTTCTCGGCTCAAATAAAGAAGGTGTGCGGAAAATGATTCCATATAAAAAATTAATGGCAAAAGTCTTCGACACATTGGTAAGGCTGCTGTCCTTAAAATACTTCATCAGGTATTTAAGAGCTTTCTCCTGCTTAACCCGGTTCGCAGTTTTTAGTACCACATTTGCCGAATCATTTTTTAGCTCTTCATAAAAGCTTTTAGCCAGTTCTTTGGCCCGGTCTCTTTCAATTTTATGTTCTAACTGATACTCTGCCAAAAATCCGCAGAACACAGCGAGGAATAACATTAAAAATTCCCAGAAATAATGTGTCCATTTTTTTCTTGGCGTATGTGAGTGTGCATGTACTTCCATAAATAACTTATTTCAGGTTTCAATAGCTGGTAAAGCCGTAGGCTCGGTTTATTTTATAATCCCGCACATGCGGGAGACTTTAGTCCGGTGGAAAGAACTGTGATATGCGATGAGTGCCATCGGCACGGCCCATCATCTTCAAATGTACCGAGCCTACGGCTCTCTTTCATACTTTCTGCATCTTGCAACGGGTTGAAACCCGTTGTTACAAAATCAAATCGAGGCTACGCCTCTTCCACCCACAGCAAGAAGCAACATTAAAAACTCCCAGAAATAATGGGTCCCTGTCTGCCGACAGGCAGACATTTTTTTCGGCCTGTCCCGCCAAATGCGGGAGCGGTGTGGGTGTGGGCATGTACTTCCATTAATTATTTTTTAAAATAACTGTAAAGAAAAGCTGCCAGGAAACCAACAGCCATATAAATGACCATTCTAATTATTCTTGCTTTTGTTTCAGGGCTCATCTATTTATGATTTTAATGTTTGCTATTCAAGCGGCAGCTAATTTTATTTTTCAAACCCCGGGCCTTTTAATGTTGCTCCGCTTTTAACGCCGGTATGTTTTCCTTCAATAATAACCAGTTGTCCATTTACCAACACATAATGAAACCCAACAGAAAACTGGTGGGGTTGTTCAAACGTGGCTTTATCGGCCACTTCATTTTCATTGAAGATAACAATATCGGCAGCATACCCTTCTTTCAGCAACCCTCTGTCTTTCAATTGAAATTTCTGCGCAGCCAACGATGTCATTCTCCGGATAGCTTCTTCCAGTGTAATAATTTTTTCTTCCCGCACATATTTTCCGAGCACTCTTGCATTCGTTCCATACGTTCGGGGGTGCGGCATTCCTCTGCCATTGCTAACGCCGCCATCGGCGCCAATCATGTTAAAGGGATATTTCATAAAAAAACGAACATCATCTTCATGCATACCATGATAAACCATTTGTGCTCCTCCGGCCAGCATCAGATCCAGTATGGTTTCTGCTTCTTCTTTTGCCTTGGGTTTTCTTCCTTTCCCTTTATTGATTTCTGAAATGCTCTTGCCATTGAAACTGCTGTCAGCTCTGTGATTTGCTACTACCGCATAACTGTAGTTTTTGTATTTATATTCTTTCAGTTGCGCCAGCATATCATCAATAATTTTTTTGTGAATGACCGGGTCATTGATTCTTTTTTTCAACGAATCATTTCCACCGGCCAATGCCCAATCGGGCAGGCGAACACCAAGATTGGTACTGCTGGCAGTATAAGGATACTGGTCAATAGTTACATCATAACCTTCTTTTCTTGCATTTTCTATCAGTGGTAATGTTTCTTTGCTACGGCCCCAGTTAGCTTTATTACTTACTTTGAAATGCGAAATCTGTACCGGAATATTTGCCTGTTTACCAATATTGATGGCTTCGTTAATAGCCTCCACCACTTTTGATTCTTCATTGCGGATATGCGATGCATAGATACCATTATACTTTACTGCTTCTTTTGCAAGTCCAACCACTTCATCTGTGTTGCTGTACATACCGGGTAAATAAATTAAACCGGTTGACAATCCTACTGCTCCATCTTTCATTCCCTTGGCCACCAGCTCTTCCATTTTTTTCTGTTCTGCTGCTGTTGCCAGGCGATTATCCAATCCCATTGCCATACGACGAACATTATTATGGCCAATCAGTGATGCAATGTTGATTGAAGTTTTCATACTGTCTAACCGCCAAAAAAAATTTTTCAAATCATCAGCCGAACCACCGCAGTTACCGGTAACAACGGTAGTAACGCCATCGTAGATATAATTATCTGCCGTAGGCCTTTCAAATACTCCACCTTCAATATGGCCGTGCACATCAATAAAACCGGGAGCCACAATGAGGCCTTTGGCATCAATCGTTTTTATAGCATTTCCGGATAAATTTTTTCCGATGGAAATAATCTTTCCTTCTTTCACGGCCACATCGCCGTAATACCAACTATTGCCGGTGCCATCAATAATGCGTCCGTTTTTAATCAGCAAATCTGCTTTTTGCTGGGCAAATAGTATTGATGGTAATAGCAATAATAGCAGCGTTATATTTTTCATATAGTAAATTTATTTTTTTCTAAAATAATAATGGGCCAATGCTTTTACAATAGCAGCCGGATTTGCTTCATCGGTATTAGTCAGCACAATAATGGATAAACCGTCATTTACAAACCGGGAATAATATGTTTTGAATCCGATATTACTTCCGCCATGCGAAATACTTTTATGTCCGTCGGGTTCATCAATCGCCCAGCCAAAACCATAATAGGATTTTGAATTGACATTAGTAGATGTCGCAATAAAAGACTCCCAGAGTTTTTCCCAGGTTTCTTTTTTCAAAATAATTTTCTTTTCGCTCAATACTTTATCCCATTTTATCATATCGGTTGTAGTAGATAAAAAACCGCCACTGGGCCGCACAGCAAACATGGCTGTAGCATTTTGCAGTGTATCTTTTTGATACGAGTATCCACTGGCACGATGGGGGATGACGGCATAGAAATCTGTCATTGTACTATTAATCATTCCTGCCGGAAGAAATAGTTGCTGGTGAATATATTCCTGCCAGGCCATGCCGCTTACCTGTGTAATAATTTGCGCCAGCATATAATAACCGAGGTTGCAGTACTGGTATTTTTCACCGGTTTTAAAATCAAGTGCTAATGGATAGGCCGACCTGATGATTTCCAGGTCGGAGATCATTTTAAAATTATTATAAGCAGGTGCTTCTCTTTTCAATCCGGATGAATGAGACATCAGGTGTTTTAATTGGATGGGCCGCCACGTTTCCGGCGCATCCGGAAAATAGGTATGAACAAAGTCTTCAATAGACAATTTTCCTTCTTCCTGCAATTTCATAATGGCAGTAGTAAAAAATTGTTTACTGATGGAGGCCAGTCGAAAAACTGTTTCAGGAGTTACCGGCACATTGTGTTCTGCATTGGCCAAACCATAGCCTTTGTTCACCATTGTTTTTCCATCTTTTACAATGGCTAATGAAAGACCAACAATTTTTTGTTGCTTCATCTGTTGTTGAATAATCATATCCGTACTGTCAACCTGAGCAAAACTTGGTTGCGAAAAAAAAAAGAATACTGGGAAAAGTAGTTTCAGTAATTTCATAATATTATCGGTTAATTTGGCTTGTTAAAGTAGCGAAAAATTCTTTGTAAACAAGCCGAAAAGAGGAGTATGCGAAGCAAAATTACTATGTGTACCGAAAATCAAAGCCTGAATCCTGGTTTTAGGGAAACCGATATATTTACATTCAAGTTCATATTTCTTTCCATCACTTAATAATGGTAAAATTATTCTTTATGCAAAAAATCAAATTATTTATTTTCATTTTTCTATTGATGGTATTTGTAAACAGCTATGCTCAAAAGAATGAAAAAGTAATAGATAAATCAGCGGAACAAAAAAAGGAGATTATAAAAAACCTGGATGGCAAATATGATTATTATAAACAACAGGCAATGGCAATTTGGGAATTTGCAGAAGTCGGATTTCAGGAAGAAAAAAGTTCAAGCCTGCTTCAACAAATATTAAAAGATCAGGGATTTGATGTGCGGGCAGGTGTAGCAGGAATGCCAACCGCATTTATTGCCAGTTATGGTAGCGGCTCGCCAGTTATTGGAATTTTAGCGGAGTATGATGCGCTGCCGGGCATGTCGCAAACAAAAGACCCGGTAAAAACAGCGATTGATGGAAAGAATGCAGGTCATGCTTGTGGTCACCATTTGTTTGGGGTGGCATCTGTAGCAGCAGCTATAGAAATAAAAAAATTGATAGAGAAAAAAATAATTTCAGGTACTATAAGGCTTTATGGCTGCCCGGCAGAAGAAGGGGGTAGCGGAAAAGTTTATTTGACAAGAGATGGCCTTTTCAATGATTTGGATGTTGCCATACATTGGCATGCAGGAGATGATAATGAGGTTACCATGACAAGTGCCCTGGCAAACAAATCTGCTAAGTTTCGTTTCAAAGGAATAGCTGCTCATGCTTCTGCATCGCCGGAAAAAGGCCGTTCTGCATTGGATGCAGTAGAGGCTATGAATAATATGGTGAATATGATGCGGGAACATATACCCCAGGAAACCCGAATCCATTATGTTATTACAAGTGGCGGCAAGGCCCCTAATATTGTACCGGATTATGCCGAAGTTTATTATTATGTGCGGCATCCTAAAAAAGAGGATGTAAAAAATATTTTTGAACGAGTAGTGAAAGCTGCACAAGGTGCGGCAGTTGGTACAGAAACAATCATGGACTATGAAATAATAGGGGGCACTCATGATTTACTTTTGAATAGATCCCTGGGTGAGCTAATGCAAAAAAACCTTAACCTGGCAGGCAGCGTACAATACAGCAATGCAGACATTGAGTTTGCAAAAAAAATTCAGGCTTCTTTTAATTTTTCATACCCTGCCATAGAAACGGCAGGCGCCATAAAGCCTTTAAAAGTTGAAGTAACATCGGGTGGCGGGTCGACAGATGTGGGAGATGTAAGTTATACAGTTCCTACTGTTGGTATGAATGCAGCCTGTTGGGTACCCGGTACTCCGGCACATAGCTGGCAAGCAGTGGCTAGTGGCGGAACCGATATTGGTACAAAAGGAATGCTGGTAGCAGCTAAAACAATGGCAATGTCTGCACTCGACTTATTTTTATCGCCGGGGCAAATAGCAAAAGCAAAAGAAGAATTTATAAAGGCAAAAGGGGATTATAAGTATGTACCACTGCTTGGCGATAGAAAACCGGCATTGAATTATAGAAACTAAACTTTACAGAAAAGCAAATCCCATACTGTTTTATGCGTTGCATTTCATTACAGTCAAAAATCAGTTTAAGGTTTTTATTATGGTTGTGCGCAGAGTATTCGTATTATTATTATGGTAAACGTCCATCCTTAACAATTGTAAAAGACTTTGGTCATGATCATGCTAAAATGATTGTTTCAATAAAGTAATCAACATGACGAATCAAAATTATAATAAACTTTTGCAGGACTGCCACAAGATGATTGCTCCTTATATTCATCGTACACCTGTACTCACCTCAAGTATGCTAAATGAAATGAGTGGTGCCGAACTATTTTTTAAATGCGAAAATTTTCAACGCATGGGTGCTTTTAAAATGCGGGGTGCTGTTTATTCCATTTTAAAATTAAGCGAAGCTTAAAAACAAAAAGGAGTGGTAACGCATAGCTCCGGAAATTTTGCACAAGCCTTATCATTAGCAGCAAAACTGGTGGGTATAAAAGCCACGATTGTAATGCCCAACAATGCGCCAGCAGTAAAAAAGGAAGCTGTAAAAGGTTATGGAGGTACGATTGTTGAATGTGAACCAACGGCTATTGCAAGGGAATTGCTGGCCAAAAAATAGTAGAAGAAACTGGTGCTACTTTTATTCACCCCTTCTAATAACCTTAATGTTATTATTGGACAAGGGACTGCTGCTTTGGAATTATTACAGAAATTTCCGGATATAAAAAATATTGTTTCGCCTGTCGGCGGCGGTGGGTTGATTGCAGGCACAGCTTTGGCTGCTCAATTTGTTAATAATGGTATCCATGTTTTTGGCGGAGAACCTTCGGGCATGGACGATGCTCGCCGTTCCTTGCAATCGGGTAAAATTGAAAACAATGAACCCGGAGCAAACACAATTGCTGATGGATTGAAAACAAACCTGGGCGATATTAATTTTCCTATCATTCAAAAATGTGTGAAAGAAATAGTTTTAGTAGAGGAGCAGGAAATTATCAATGCGCTTAAACTGTTATGGGAACGAA
>JBKJIX010000015.1:0-30606 GCA_046598205.1 Chitinophagaceae bacterium | reverse complement strand
GGGGCAAACAACCGGCAACTGGCCTATTGTTAATGCAACGTACAGCAATCCAGGAAGTAAACAATTTATTGCAAAACTCCAGCCTGATTTATCGGCTTATGTTTATTCAACAGTATTCGGTTCAGGTTCTGCCACACCTAATATTTCTCCAATAGCTTTCCTCGTTGACCGTTGTGAAAATGTTTATATATCAGGATGGGGTGGCTTTTTCTTTAGCAATAATACTTTTGGCAGTTCGGGAACCACTGGTTTGCCCGTAACTCCTGATGCACTTAAAAGCAATACGGATGGAAAAGACTTATACTTTTTTGTGTTGAGAAAAAATGCAACAGCACAACTCTTCGGTAGTTTTTTTGGGGAGAACAATCCAGTTAATGCCGGTTGTGACCATGTGGACGGAGGAACTAGCCGTTTCGATGCGAATGGGGTAATCTACCAGGCTATTTGTGGCAATTGTAAACTTGGATTACCAGCTTTGACATATCCCACTACGCCGGGTGCATGGTCTACCGTAAATAATTCATCTAATTGTAACCTGACAATGGTTAAGATAGCGATGAACCTTGCTGGTGTTGACGGAGGCATCCAATCAGCCATAAATGGTACTAAGGATACTGCAGGTTGTGTACCGTTAAGAGTAGATTTCAGGGATTCGATAGCCACAGCCCAGAGCTACGAATGGTATTTTGAATA
Organism: Chitinophagaceae bacterium; assembly: GCA_046598205.1. GTDB lineage: Bacteria > Bacteroidota > Bacteroidia > Chitinophagales > Chitinophagaceae > JJ008. The sequence goes on along the minus strand of JBKJIX010000015.1, from coordinate 29,913 downwards.
TGTACCAGGAAATGCTCCTGATCTTATTACAACTTCTCCCAACGCCTCTTATTTATACAATGCTATTGGTACTTACCGGGTAATGCTGGTGGCCATAGACCCCAATACCTGTAATGTAAGAGATAGTTCGTTTCTGAACATCCGGGTAGGTAATCTGGAAGCTATACCGAATTTTGTACCCGTTAAGTTGACACCCTGTAATGCGTTTAATTACAGATTTGATAATACTTCTATTGCTCCGCCAAGTCTTCCTTTTGCTCCAACATCATTTATATGGGATTTTGGTGATGGCTCACCAAGGGTGCGATCAGGGGCTGCGTCCGTATTTCATAGTTACGCAGGGCCGGGAACTTACAATGTAAAACTCATTTTACAAGATACTAGTTACTGTAATGCACCTGATTCAATAGTCATTCCATTAAGTGTTGCCACTAATGTAAGGGCTCAGTTTACTACACCATCCAGCGGATGCCTGGCCTATAATGCAGTGTTTAGAAATACCTCATTAGCAGGGCAAACCTGGCTATGGAATTTTGGTGATGGTAATACGTCAACTGCATTTGAGCCAACACATTTATACAATACTCCTGGAATTTATAATGTTGTACTGATTGCTAACAATCCTAATACCTGTAACCTTTCAGACACAACGGCTGCATTCACTATAACAGTATATGATTCGCCAACACCCGATTTCAGTTTTGGACCAATTCCTGCACAGGAAAATACGCCAACGACATTTACAAACTTATCCTCGCCAGATGCGGTTCGTTTCAAATGGGATTTTGGAGATGGTGACACCTTGTTGACCACATCAAGGGCACCGGTGTTACATCAATATAATGTAACAGGCACATTTAATGCCTGCCTGACTGCATACAATACCATTGGGTGCGACAGTACAATTTGTAAACCTGTAGTGGCTACTATATTACCATTGGTAGATGTGCCTAATGCCTTTACACCACAAAGCGGTGATATAAACAGTATGGTAATGGTAAGAGGGTTTGGCATTGCCAAAATGCAATTCACTATTTGGAACAGGTGGGGGCAAAAAGTATTTGAAACCAATAACCGTTTACAGGGCTGGGATGGAAAAGTAAAGGGAGTGGTACAGCCGATGGATGTATATGCTTACACACTCAGTATTGAATTTTCTGATGGTGTCAAAACAACTAAAAAGGGTGATATAACGTTAATAAGGTAGTTCCGATAACTATCGGGATGGAAATGTGCAAATATGCAAGTTTGAAAATGAAGAGAATAATAAACATACGGAGTCTCCTTGTATTGCTCGTAGCTCACAGCTCATGGCTCGCAGCTTCTTCTCAGGATCTTCATTTCTCACAATTCATGAATTCCCCATTGTTGACTAATCCTGCCAACACAGGGTTTATTCCTGATGGAGATTATAGGCTTGGAGCTAACTATCGCAATCAATGGGCAAGTGTTACTGCATTTCCTTACAAAACAATGAGTGTATACGCTGATGTGCAAACCATGCAGAACAGTGATAACACAGGTTGGCTTGGCGTAGGTGGTGTACTACTCCGGGATGTTGCCGGAACAAGTACGCTGACTTCTACAAAAATTTATGGCTCCGCTGCCTATCACCAGATGTTAAATGCCGGAAGTTTGGTAAGTCTGGGTTTTAATGTGGGCTGGGCCAATAAAAACATTAATACTTCAAACCTTACATTTCCGAGCCAGTGGAATGGAAGGTTTTTTGATGTACATAATACAACAGTGGCTCCTTCATTAAATACTAACAACGTCAACTATCTTGATATACAGGTAGGTGCCAATTATGCTTATTTTCCAACAGATAAGGTTTACCTGAATGCCGGCTTTTCTGCCATGCATGTCAACAAGCCACGGGAATCTTTCTTTGATGATCAGGCAGGCGTTGATAACCGGGTTCCGGTTCGCTATACCGGTTTTATCAATGGTAGTTTGATGCTGAATGACAGGGTAATTATTAACCCGAATGTGTATGTTTCTCTGCAGGCAAAATCTTACGAGATTGTTGGCGGGTTGAATGCACATTACAATTTATCAGGCAATGGAGAAAAGGTCTTAATTGCCGGGGTTTATTACAGGTACAAAGATGCAGCCATACCAATGATTGGCTTGGGATTGAAAGATTATACTTTTACTTTCACTTACGATGCTACTATATCGGATTTAAAAACTTACAATGGCGGCCGTGGTGCCCTTGAATTTTCTCTCGTTAAGCAGGGAGTAGTGGACAAATACAGAGGTAACAGCAGGGAGTCTATGTGCCCATCGTTTAAGAGTTACTGATAATTTTCCTTTTCAGGGTATCCTTTATTTTTAATCTCGATTTATATTATTCAGGAAAAGTTTAAATTTGAATTAAGTAAAGATTAAAATTATGTACTCAGAAGCCCGAAAACTTCATATTATTGAAGCGGTACTAAAGACAGATAATGAAGCTACTCTGGAAGCTATTGAAATGATTGTAGATAAAGAGACAGCTACAATGAAACCCAAAAGCAAGTTTAGTGAGTTGGTAGGGGTGTTAACAATTGAAGAGGCTGATGCTATGAGGCAAACCATCGAAGAAAATTTCGAAAAGATATACCCCAATGACTGGAAATAACCTGGTGGCGGATACGAATATCTTTATTGACCTTATGAAAGGGGATGAATCCATTTCTCAAAAATTGGAATCCTGCAATGATGTATATATTTCTCCTATAGTATTAGCTGAACTTTATTTCGGTGCCTATCGTTTTGCTAATCCCGAAAAACATTTAATTAAAATAACAAGTGCAATACAAAAATGCAGGCTTTTGACAATTGATGCAACAACAGCAGAACTTTTTGTAACGATAAAGTTGGTATTGTTTACTAAGGGTACTCCCATACCTGAAAATGATATATGGATAGCCGCATCTGCGGTACAGCATCAATTGCCTTTATATACAAGTGATAAACATTTTGCAGAAGTTGCCGATTTGTTTTTAGTCTAATATCCCTGATTATCCCGATTTTTACACCATCATTGTTTGAAAAAACAGAATCATGGACACCGTGGCTATTTCTTTACTTACCGCAGCACATATCGAAGCTTTCAAAAAAATTGTGGGAGAAAAATATGTATTCGTTGATGAAGAATCGTTGAACAATTATGCACACGATGAAACAGAAGATTTACATTTTCCTCCAGAAGTAGTCATTAAGCCAAGGACAGCCCAAGAAATCAGCTCCATACTTATCATTTGCAATAAAGGAAAAATTCCTGTTACTCCCCGTGGCGGTGGTACAGGATTAAGTGGTGGTGCATTGCCTCACCTTGGCGGTGTATTATTATCTACCGAAAGAATGAATAGTATTCTCAAAATTGACGAAAGAAATTTACAGGTAACAACCGAGCCTGGAGTGATAACAGAAGTATTGCAGGATGCAGTAAAAGAGAAAAAACTATTCTATCCGCCAGACCCCAGCAGCCGTGGCTCCTGTTTTATTGGTGGAAATATTGCGGAGAACAGCGGCGGCCCCAAAGCAGTGAAATATGGTGTGGTAAAAGATTATGTGCTGAACCTTGAAATCGTTTTACCTACCGGGGAAATAATCTGGACAGGTGCTAATGTGCTAAAAAATTCAACAGGTTATAATCTTACACAATTAATAGTTGGTAGCGAAGGAACATTGGGGATTGTTACCAAAATCGTTTTACGATTAATTCCACTACCGAAGTATGATTTATTGATGCTGGTACCTTTTAACGCAGCCGAAAATGCCTGTGCTGCAGTGAGTGCTATTTTCAGGGCAGGCTACACTCCCAGTGCTATGGAGTTTATGGAAAGAGATGCACTGGATTGGGTAAGTAAATTTATTGACAGCAGCTCAGTACTAATTGGTGATGAGGTGCAGGCTCATTTACTGATAGAAGTAGATGGCAATAATACAGATGTGCTGATGCAGGATATGGAAGGCATTTCTACTATCGTACAGGAATTTGATTGCGGTGAGATTTTGTTTGCTGACGATGCACAGCAAAAAGCAGAACTATGGAAAATGAGAAGAAGGGTGGGGGAAGCCGTAAAATCTCATTCCATCTATAAAGAAGAAGATACGGTGGTGCCTAGAGCAGAACTGCCTGCCTTGTTGAAAGGTGTAAAGGAAATTGGAAAAAAATATGGCTTTCACTCCGTTTGCTATGGCCATGCCGGCGATGGCAACCTGCATGTAAATATTATTAAGGGCAGTTTAACAGACAAGGAATGGAACGGCTCGTTAAAGGAAGGTATAAAAGAGATATTTGTATTGACAAAAGAACTGGGAGGAACATTAAGCGGTGAACATGGCATTGGCCTGGTGCAGAAAGACTATATGGACATTGTGTTTGATAAAACTCAGATGAGATTAATGAAAGAAATTAAAAAGATTTTCGATCCGAATAATATTTTAAATGCCGGAAAAATTTTTCCGGCCTGATTTCGTTTTAATTGAAATACCTATGAGTATGAAGAAAATTATTTTCTCTTTGTTAGTAAGCATTTTTATATCGGCATCCCTTTTTGCACAAGATGAAGAAGAAAAAAAAGGGGGCTGGAAAAAAGACCACCTGTTTATTGGTAGTGGTATCAATCTTGGTTTTGCCAATGGATTTATTATTGGTCTGAACCCGGAGGTTGGATATAGCATTAATAAAATAATTGATGCAGGCTTTGCCACCAACGTAACATATATTACCCAGCGTAGCCAGGTTGTCAACAGTTCGCTAAGATACCTGGCAGTAGGAGGCGGGCCTTTTTTAAGGATATGGCCTGTAAGAAGTGTTTTCATTGGTGGTCAGTATGAGTATAATAAAATTTCTGCCACCCAGAGAGACAATGGGGTAATAACTGACAGATTCAAAGCAAATGCTTCCAGCTTTTTGATTGGAGCTGGTTATGGTACCCGGAACATCGGCCAGTCACAATTTTATACCAGTATAATGATTGATGCGATGAACGATATTAATTCACCTTACCGTGACTCCTTTGGCAGGGTACTGCCGGTGTTCAGAACAGGATTTATTTTTTATCTCGGCAGGAAAAATCATGATGATTAATAAAAAATTCAGGCAAAATATTCTACCAACTCAACGGGGTCATTAATAACGATGATCCTTTTTTCTGCCTGCTCATACAAAAATTCTTCTTCCCTCATCTTTTGTATGTGCATGATAAGATGAGTATAAAATCCACCCGTATTAAGGATGAATACAGGTTTGTAGTGTATAGAAAGCTGGTTCCAGGTTACTATCTCAAATAATTCATCAAGGGTGCCAAAGCCACCAGGAAGAATAATGGCAGCATCGCAAAGTTCATATAATGTTTTTTTCCGGATGTGCATGTCATCCGATACAATTAGTTCGGTGATTCGCTTATGCTCTACTTCCCATTCTAATAATAATTTAGGGATGATACCAGTCACTTTCCCTCCATGTTCCATAGCACTGTCGGCAATAGTGCCCATAATGCCGGCACTGCCGCCACCATAAATTACCCGGACATTGTTTTCAGCCATCAGCTTTCCCAATTGTGCCGCATGTGCTGTATATAATGGGTTGGTTCCTTTCTTTGAGCCGCAGAAAACTGCAAGTGATTCTATTGCCATAATTGATATAAATTGCGGCAAAGGGAAAGTAAATTTCTTTATCTTCAAAATCCGTTATTGCACATTATTAAATTGTAGTAAGTAAATGCTGCCAACCTTTAGTGGAAAGGTTTTTACTGCTACAAAAACCTGATTGTATGTCGCCAACCATTTTACTTGCTTTTATTATCGGATATTTTGTTTTGTTGCTGGCTGTAGCTTGGTACACTTCCCGAAATTCGAATAACGATTCTTTTTTTATTGGTAACCGCAACAGTAACTGGATGCTGGTGGCCTTTGGTATGATTGGCACTTCTTTATCCGGCGTTACATTTATCAGTGTACCCGGAGGAGTAGGAAGCGGCAATTTTTATTATTTTCAGATAGTTATTGGTTATTTATTTGGATACATAGTTATTGCGTTTGTGTTGTTGCCATTGTTTTACCGGATGAACCTGACCAGTATCTACACTTATTTAGAAAAACGATTTGGCATCAATGCACACAAGACCGGAGCTTTCTTCTTTATTCTTTCCCGGACAGTTGGTGCTACGGCGAGGTTATACCTTGTAATAAGTGTATTGCAAATTTTTATTTTCAACAAGCTGCATATTCCTTTTGAAGCTACTGCGTTGGTCATTCTGCTGCTGATACTGCTATACACTTTTGAGGGTGGTGTAAAAACTATTATTTATACAGACACTTTGCAGACAACAGGAATGCTGGTAGGTTTGGTAGTCTGTATTATTGTTATCGTTAAGGCATTGGGTACTGATTTTGGAGGTGCCATGTCAATGATGTCGGACAAAGGCTATACAACAATTTTTAACTGGGACGTAAATGCAAATTCTTTTGCCCTTAAGCATATTATTGGAGGTATGTTTATTGCAATTGCCATGACAGGGCTTGACCAGGAAATGATGCAAAAGAATATCAGTGTAAAAACACTGAAAGATTCACAAAAAAATATGATGACATTTACTGTGGTACTGATGGTAGTCAATTTTCTGTTCCTCATACTAGGTGGTGTTCTTTATTTATATGCCAGCTCAAAAGGTATTACTGTACCACCGGATGACCTTTTCCCTACCATTGCGCTGAGTGATGCTTTTAGCGGGGCGATAGGGATTATTTTTATTATTGCGTTGATATCAGCTCTGTTTCCCAGTGTAGATGGAGCTATTACATCACTTACATCCTGCTTTTGTATAGATATTCTCGGTATCAATAAAAAAGAAGGAACTGAGAAGGAAAAGAAAAGAACAAGATTAAAAGTACACTTCACTTTTGCGCTGATATTCTTTTTGATGGTTTTGCTTTTTAAAGCTATCAATGATAAATTGATCATTGACTTTATCCTGAAATTTGCCGGCATTACCTACGGTCCCTTGCTTGGTCTTTTTGCTTTTGGCATTTTGACAAAACGAAAATTGAATGACAAATTAATATGGGCTGTGTGTATCATTGCTCCATTACTGGCACTTTCACTGGATATGTTGAGTAGCCCTGCCTGGTATGAAGCTAAACTGCATCTAAAACTTGGTCTTCAAAATATATCAGACTCTATTTTTAATGGATATAAGATCGGGACTGAGCTGATACTGATAAATGGCATCTTTACTTTCACAGGATTGTGGTTGATTTCAAAAAAATCATCACAATCGGTTAACCAGTTGCAGGCAGTATAAGAAGTTTATCTTTACCGAAACTTTCTTCTTTGGACTTAATTCATCCATCAATACAGGACTATGCGGAAAAGTATTCTTCACTGGAAGATGCTTTGCTAAAAGAGGTGAATGACTACACGATGCAAAATCACCCCGAGTCGGTAATGCTAAGCGGCCATTTACAGGGCAAAGTGCTGGAGATGATTAGTTGTATGATACAGCCCCGGCGGATTTTGGAAATTGGAACTTTCACAGGTTACAGCGGTTTATGCCTTGCAAAAGGGCTTACCTCAGACGGGGAACTTCATACAATTGAACTGCGGGAAGGAGATGCAGCAAAAGCTAAATCCTATTTTGCCCGTTCTTCTTTTGCGGATAAAATAATTTTACATACCGGAAATGCGTTAGATATTATTCCCGGACTGGATGAAACCTGGGATTTGGTCTTTATAGATGCGGATAAACCCGCCTATATCGCATATTTTAACCTCGTTTTGCCCCGGTTGAGGAAAAACGGGTTTATTTTAGCAGATAATATTTTCTTTCATGGCCAAGTGCTGGAAGAGGAAGTGAAGGGTAAAAGTGCCAAAGGCATCCAGGCTTTTAATGATTTTATAAAAGAAAGAAAAGATATTGAAAAATGTGTATTAACCATCCGTGACGGACTTTTCCTGATACGGAAATTGTAATAAAACATCCATGCATAAAATAAGAAACAGTATTGTTGTTTTTTTGTTGCTTGTCCCATCCGCAGTGTTTGCCCAAAAGAAAGAATTAGTTACCAATTATATCAACACTTATAAAGACATTGCCGTTGCAGAAATGAAACGAACCGGTGTGCCTGCCGCCATTACTTTGGCACAGGGTATTCATGAGTCTGGTGCCGGTAACAGTAAACTGGTGTTAGAATCTAACAATCACTTTGGTATAAAATGTAAATCCAACTGGACAGGTGAAACAGTAAGGCATGATGATGATGCTAAGGCAGAGTGTTTCCGAAAGTACCCCGCTTCAGAACAATCGTATAAAGACCATTCCAATTTTTTAAAGAATGGCCAGCGGTATGCTTCTCTTTTCGAACTGGACCCAACCGACTATAAAGCTTGGGCCAAAGGATTAAAAGCAGCTGGCTATGCTACCAATCCAAAGTATCCCGAGGTGCTGATAAAGCTGATTGAAGATTATGATTTACAGGATTATACTTTTACAGCTTTAGGAAGTGGATCAAATACCAGACAAATAATTGCCAAAAATGATCAGCCTGTAAATAATGAAATAATTCCTGTAGTAGCGGCGGTTCAAAAAGAAATAGATTATCCTTCCGGACAATTCAAAATCAACGATACAAAAGTGGTGTTTGTAAAAAAGGGCACTTCCTTTCTTTCTATTGCAAAACAATATGATGTTGATCTTTCAAAAATTTTTGAGTTTAACGAAATTGCCCGTTCCGAAATAACAGAGAATGATCAGTTGATATACCTGCAGAGAAAAAGAAAAACTGGTAACAATGATTTTCATATAGTGCAGCCGGGAGAAAACTTGTTTACTATTGCGCAACAGGAAGCTATCCGCCTTGAAAGCCTGAGAGAATTAAATTGGCTTAGTGAAGAAGATAGCCCGGCTGTCGGAGAAAGATTAAGTCTTAAATCAAAATCATCTTCTATGCCTAAACTGGCAGTAAAAGAAAATTATTCACTTGTTCCTGCCGTCAAAAACCAGGGCAGTAATTAAATAAACCAATCTAACAGCTTATGTCAGTCATTAAAGTGCATGACAAGTCATTTGACACATATCTTTCTGAAGAAATAATTTTAAAACGGGTAAAAGAACTGGCAGCTGATATTACAAACGACTATGCCGGTAAAAGACCTCTTTTTATTGCTATTCTGAACGGTTCTTTTATGTTTGCCTCCGACCTTTTTAAGCATCTGAATATTGAAGCAGAGCTTTGTTTTATCAAACTGGCTTCTTACAAAGGGATGAAGTCTTCTGGTAATGTAGTTACATCCATCGGGCTGGATGATGACCTATTTGGAAAGGATGTGGTTATTGTGGAAGATATTGTTGATACAGGCAAAACCTTGCACAATTTTCTGCCTAAGCTGGTGCACCAGCAGCCAAAATCATTGAAAATAGTAACGCTTTTGCACAAGTCAGAAGCTACAGAATACCCGTTGCAGTTAGATTATGTGGGGTTTAATATTCCTAATAAATTTGTGGTAGGTTATGGCCTTGATTATGATGGACTTGGCCGGAACCTGAAGGAGATATACCAGCTGGTATAAAATCAGCGGGGCTCTCCGTTTTTTTTTGTAATTTATCGCTACAAAATATCCAGTTGAAGACCGCTTGTCATATAGCAATCTTTCTTTTACTATGTTCGTCCGTATTTGCCCAGCAATATTATGCCAGAGGTGAGGTTAAGGACGAAGCAGGTAATATTTTGCAAAATGTCACCATCCTGCAGCATAAAACAGGTTATATCTTCCGAAGCGGAACTTCCGGCACTTTTGGTATTGTTTCTAATCAGCAAATAGACACATTCAGTTTCTCAATGGACGGCTACCAAAAAGAAAAAATAATGGTAGATGCGGACAAATACCTGAGTGTAAAAATGAAACGTCTCTCCGGATCTGCGGCCAGCAGCAGGAGAGATAAGCTTTCCTCACAAACAAAGGACCTTCAAAAGGAAGAACAGAAAAGTTGGATGACAGGCGATGAAACCTATGCCAGTATTTTAGAGAATCATTTTGTAAATGCAAAACGATTTCCGACTACCGGTATGTCGCTGAATGTTGACAGGGCTTCATACAGTAATATCCGTCGTTTCATTACACTAAAAGCAATGGTGCCTCCTGATGCAGTTAGAATAGAGGAGATGCTGAACTATTTTAACCTTAGTTATAATAAACCGCCGGACAACCAGCTCTTTGATATTAAAACCAAACTAACCTCTTGCCCTTGGAACCCGAACAACCAACTTTTCTATATTAATCTTTCTTCACAAAAATTAAACTTAGATACATTACCTCCGAGCCATCTTGTTTTTTTAATTGATGTTTCAGGCTCGATGGATATGACCAACAGGTTGCCATTACTGAAATCTGCCTTCCGGATACTTGTCAACAATCTGCGGGATAAAGATTCAGTAGCAATCGTTGTTTACGGTGGGGTAACGGGTGTGATGCTGAATACAACCAGCGGTGGTGAAAAGGAAAAAATATTAAAAATAATTGATGAACTGGAGCCTGGCGGCTCTACACCCGGAGAGTCAGGAATTAAGTTAGCCTATAGTGTTGCCCGCAATCATTTTATTAAAGAAGGAAATAACAGAGTGATTCTTGCAACCGATGGCGATTTTAATGTGGGGTTAAAAACGGAAACAGAGTTGGATGAATTGATTTCGTCGCAACGGGAATCAGGTATTTATCTTACTTGCCTCGGAGTAGGAATGGGAAATTATAAAGATTCAAAAATTCAAACATTAGCTAATAAAGGCAATGGAAACTTTGCTTACCTCGACAATTTTAAGGAAGCAGAGAAAGTGTTACTGAAAGAATTTACCCAAACATTGTATTCGGTGGCTGATGATGTATACATGAATGTAAATTTCAATCCTGAATATGTAAAGGAATACCGGCTTATTGGATTTGATAATAAAGTAGGGGCATTGCGGGATTCTTTATCTGTTATTGAAGGCGGAGAAATCGGTTCCGGCCATTCGATGATAGCCCAGTTTGAAATAATACCTACTGAAATAAATAAAGGAGCCATCAAAGATAATTTTACTACCGGAAAATTTGCTGACATAAAACTCAACTATCAGCTTCCTAACAGTACAAAGCCATGCAGTTTTGATCATGCCTGCCGGTTTGATTTTATACCTTTTGCTGAGTTGGATAAAAACTATCATTTTTCGGCAGCAGTAGCCATGTTTGGTTCATTGCTCCGTGCATCACCATTTCTTACAAATGTTGGCTGGAATGAAGTTATAGCCCTGGCACAAGGATCATGTGGCAAAGAGGATCTGTTGCAGAAAGAATTTATTACAATCTTACAACAGGCAAGGGACCTGTATCTGAAAGTTAAAAAGAAAAAGGGCGGTACAGCACAGCGTTGATGTTTATGAAAAAATATCCTTTATCTTATCAAAGAAGTTCTTCTCATTTTTATCAGGATGTGGCTTAAAGTTAGGAGACTGACTTAGTTTCTCAAGCATTGCTTTTTCTTCACTGCTCAGGTTTTGGGGTGTCCAGATATTTACCTGTATCAACTGATCACCTTTCTCGTAAGAGTTTACTGCCGGGAAACCTTTCCCTTTTAGCCGGAATATTTTTCCGCTTTGGGTACCAGCCGGAATTTTAATTTTTGCCCTTCCATCAATGGTTGGCACTTCTACTTGTGTACCAGCCACTGCATCAGTAAATGAAATATGTAATTCGTAAGCTACATTCAATCCTTCACGGTGCAGCTCTTTATGTGGTTCTTCTTCTATTAAAATAATCAGGTCGCCAGGCATACCACCTCTTTCGCCTGCATTACCTTTTCCGGTTACATTCATCTGCATTCCTTCCTGTACACCTGCTGGTATATCAATGCTTACTGTCTCTTCTCCATATACTCTTCCTTCGCCTTTACAACTTCCGCATTTTGCAGTCACTGTTGTTCCCTCACCATTACAAGTAGGGCAAGTGGTAACCGTTTGCATCTGGCCGAGAAAAGTATTCTGCACTTTTCGAACTTGTCCACTACCACCGCAAGTATTACAATTTTGTACGCTACCTTTATCTTTTGCCCCGCTACCACTACAGGTGGTGCAAGCAACATGTTTTTTTACTTTAATATTCTTGGTAACACCTTTTGCAATTTCTTCGTAAGTCAATTTTAATTTTACCCGCAGATTACTTCCTCTTATACCACGGCTCCGCTGCTGGCTGCGGCCACCTCTTTGGCCGCCACCAAAAATATTTCCAAACAAATCTTCACCAAAAACATCCCCGAACTGGCTGAATATATCATCCATATTCATACCGCCTGCAGCCCCCCCACGGCCTTGGCCGCTTACACCAGCATGGCCGTAACGATCATACTGTGCTTTCTTATCAGCATCGCTTAATATTTCATAAGCTTCGGCTGCGTCTTTAAATTTTTCTTCGGCTGCTTTATCTCCCGGGTTACGGTCGGGGTGAAACTGCATGGCTACTTTTCGGTATGCTTTTTTTATTTCCTCTGCGGAAGCAGTTTTTGCAACGCCTAATATTTCGTAGTAATCTCTTTTGCTCATCCTAATTAACCAATTAACTAATTAACCAATCGCTTATTTTCCTATCACCACTTTTGCATGACGGATGATTTTATCGTTCAGGTAGTATCCTTTCATTACCTCATCCACAATCTTTCCTTTTAATTCTTCAGAAGGCGCAGGAATTTCTGTAATAGCTTCATGCAGGTCAGCATTAAATTCCTGGTGCAGTGTTTCCATTGCTTTCACTCCTTTTGCCTGCAATGTATTGCGAAGCTTAGTGAAAACAAGCATTATCCCTTCTTTAATGGAAGCAGTATCTTCACTGGCATCTAATTGTCTTTGTGCCCTGTCACAATCATCCAGTACATTCAGCATATCCGTAATCACATCCCGCCCGGCTGTTTGAATAAGTTCAATCCTTTCTTTGGCATTACGCCGTTTGAAATTCTCAAACTCAGCTACTTTTCTCAGGTATTTATCTTTGGATTCTTCCAGTTCTGCTTTTAGTTTCTCTATTTCAGACTCTTCTGCCACTGGCTCGTTCAGGTGGGTAGTTCCACTTTGATTTTCATCGGTATTAATATCAATTCCACTATTGCTTTCAGGGGTAAAATTGGTATTCTCTTTCATATCTTTTTCTGCCATTTTTTAAAATTGACTGCAAAGGTAAGGTTGTCAAGAATATTGCCAACTGGGTATTTGAGACAGAAAGGCGGGAATATAAGACCGAAAAGTCAGGAAGTCTGAAAGACATTTGTGAAATAACGAGTTGCTTTCGAACTTTCTGGCCTCTGACTTTCGGACTTCAGACTTACCTTCGTTTTAATGATTAAAGTTTATCTGAGAAGAAAGATTACTCCCCGTGTTGTGAATGGCCATCCCTGGATATTTAATAATGAAGTGGAAAAAGTGGAGGGTGATGTATTGGGAGGAGATATAGTAGAAGTGCTTACCTACGATAAAAAATTTGTTGGAAAAGGATATATCAATCCTAAATCACAGATTCTTGTTCGTTTGCTGACAAGAAACAGGACAGAAGAAATAAACGAACGATTTTTCTTTAACCAGATTGCTAAATGCTGGGAGTATCGGAAAAAATTGGGCTATACAGAAAATTGCCGACTTGTTTTTGGCGAAGCTGATTCTTTGCCACAATTAATTATTGATAAATTCAACGACTATTTTGTTATTCAAACACTGGCTCTTGGTATTGATGTATGGAAGCCAGACATTGTAAAAGCGTTGAATGAAATTTTTAGCCCGAAGGGAATTTATGAAAGAAATGATGTGCCGGTAAGAGAGCTGGAAGGGTTGCCACAACAAAAAGGTTTCTTATCTGCACCATTTGATACGAAAATAACCATAGTTGAAAACGGGTTGAAGTTTTATGTTGATATTGAGAGCGGACAAAAGACAGGCTATTTTTTAGACCAGCAGGATAACCGCAGAGCCATTCAGCATATTGTAAAAGGGGCAGATGTGCTGGGAGTATTTACTTACACAGGTACTTTTGAAATTCATGCTGCTTGTTATGGGGCAAAGTCTGTACTTGGTCTTGACATTTCTGCCAATGCTGTGCAGCAAGCTAATAATAATGCTGCATTGAATGGAGTGCAGGATATTTGTCGCTTTGAAACAGCTAATGCTTTTGATGTGCTAAAGCAATGGGGCAAAGATGGAAGACAATACGATGTAGTAATGCTTGATCCGCCAGCCTTTACCAAAAGCAGGGAAACAATTCAAAAAGCAATTACCGGGTATAAGGAAATTAATTTGCGGGGAATGAAATTAGTAAAGCCCGGAGGTTTTTTAGTTACATCTTCCTGCACCAGCCTTGTTAATACAGAACTGTTTCTCCAAACGATTGATATGGCGGCTAAAGATGCAAGGCGGACTATAAGACAAGTAACGTTTCAAACACAAGCTGGTGATCATCCTGTTATCCGCGGAATGGATAATACGCAATACCTTAAATTCCTGATTATACAGGTACAGTAATCAATAAAATAGAAGGGGAGATATTATTTGGTGACCTGAAACTTTCCGGACTCAATTACTTTTCCAGTCGGGTCAATCAGGTGATACATGTAAAGCCCACGATTGAAGTCATTTAAATCAATGTTAGATTTTTGCGGGGCGTTAGGTATTTCAAACATTTTTTTACCAAGAAAACTGTAAATCTGGACCGACATTCCTTTTTGATAGCCTTTTTGTAAATCAAAAGTAATATTAGTGGTAGCCGGGTTGGGGTACAACTTAATGATCCTGTCGGGAGTTTCCGATGGAGGAGAAATTCTTAATGATTGACCTTGTGACTGAGTGACAATCAGGAGAATAAAGGCTAGTATGGGAAGAATTCGTCTCAACGAAACAAATTTACTTTTATTATTCGAAAAGTAAGCCAGATTTTTTTTCTGTGCAAAGTAAAATTACGAGGAAATATACTTATTTATAAATCAACTAGTTATAACATTGATTTTAGCAGGCTTTAACTAAAACTTAGTTCAGCCCCTTCAAAATACTTTGAATTGCAGCAAAATCGGGTATTTCGCCGGCATTATCCAGCACTTCAGCATAACGAACAATCCCTTCTTTATCTATAACAAATGCTGAACGTTTGGAGACACCTTTCATATTGTAACCAAACATTTCATAGATAGAGCCATACGACCGGGAAACATCCTTATTAAAATCACTGAGCAATGTAAAATTCAATTGCTGATCCTCTTTGTATTTTGCCAGAGTATGCAAAGCATCTACCGATATGCCGAATACTTTAGCATCTGCATTATTATAATCGCTGATATTATCTCTTACATGACAAAGTTCTTCAGTACAGGTTTTGGTAAATGCCAGAGGAAAGAAAAGCAATAATATGTTTTGTCCTTTTAACTCCGAAAGAGTTACCTGTTTCTTTTCACTGTCAAATAGAGTAAAGTCCGGTGAAACTTGTCCAATCTTAATACTCATAGTGTTGATTTTAACTAAAGAAAACTGTGGATAAAAATAGCCTTAGTATGGAAGAAACAAGAAACTTCTATAAAGGTTCAATATAGTAGTTTATTCATCTCCTTGTCAGTTTATTCTTTATACAGGAATCACATTAAGGCTTTTATTTATTGCAATTTTTTGGGGTAACGCATTAATGGGCCTGATAAAATGTTGCAGGGTAGAATTCTTTCTTATCCTGATGCACACCGCTACAGGCTGTGGGCTAATTATGAACAATTGCCGGTAAACAAATGCCCTACATGGTTATATAATTATGAAAGGGATGCTGCTTTGTGGGTAAACGGAAACAGCGGCGGCAGCCTTAATTATTTTCCGAATAGTTTTGACAACATAACACCGGATGACTCATACAAACAACCTGCCTGGCAGCTAGATACGAATGTGGCCGACTGGTACAATAGAAATGCAGAAGGTGAAAACGATCATTACACCCAACCGGGAAATTTCTACCGGGATGTATTGAGTGATCAGGATAAGAAGAACCTGGTTAGTAATATTATTGGTGCGATGAGTGGTATTGACGGACCAAAGAAAGGGTAGATAATTAATCGTAAGCTTTGTCATTTTTTCCGTGCCGATATGGGATTAGGAGTGGCAATAGCACAAAAGCTGGGTGTAAATGTGGAAAGTGCAATGCGCAAACAGCATACTAAAGAAACCGTTCTTCCGTAAAATATATTGAAGAAGAAAACTAATCAGCCGGGCTACTAAATTAGCCGGGCTTTTTTATTCCCGGTACATCTTTAAGCTTTTTACATCGGTGCCAATGGTTTGTGTAGCTTCTACAAAACGGGAACCGCTGCGGGTGATGCTCCAGCTTCCGTTTACAAGTACTAAAGGGTGAGAGGCACCAACGAAGTTAGACGAAGTCGTCATAGTAGCCGAACTGGCATCCCAGGTTCCTGTTCTTTCCAATACGCCATTAAAAGTGGCATCTACATTTTTATTTTCGTAGAATTTAAATCTGTAACCAGCAAATGCGGATGTATAATCGGTTGTGTTTACAGTAAGAAGAGTAACAGACCACAGCCCGTCAGTCATTATTTGAATCAATAAATCTGCCTTCACTTCTTCCATCTTCTTTTTGCTGCAACTTGCAGATAGAAGTAGGCTGGCGAAAATAAAAACGGCTGCTTTTTTCATAGTATTATATTAGTAAGTGCAAATTAGGCATTTATACCTTTTTTTCCAACAGTAAGTACGGTATGGTGGAAAAGGCGGATTGCCTTGACATTAACATAAACGGATTTACTATTTTAGCGATAAACAGTAATTTCATCACTTAACTCCTTTAGAATGAAAGCAAAACAAAGCATAGTATTCTTCGCACTGTGTATTTGTATATCTGCAGGGGCGCAGAAACCGGAGCAATTACTAAGCAACTGGTCTTCAAAATCACCAATTGAAAAAGCTTATCTGCACCTTGACCGGGATAATTACATTGCCGGAGAAACAGCCTGGTTTAAAGCTTATTTGTATTCCGATTATCTGCCAGATACTATCAGCACCAGCTTATATGTTGAATTGGTAAATGATTCCGGCACAGTGCACAGCCGGGCAATAGTGCCGGTGCTGCTGGGTAGTGGCAACGGGCATATTGAATTACCTGATTCATTAATTACCGGGTCTTATCTTATACGGGCTTATTCTCCCACCATGCTCAATCAGGAGGCCAGCTTTATTTACAGGCGTAGCATTTTTATTTATGGTAAAAAAAATAGCAGTGTAGTATCAGTTAAAGAAAAAATGCTGAGGCTTGAATTTTTCCCGGAGGGAGGAAATTTAATCACCGGCTTTTCTAATATACTTGCCTTTAAAGCAACTAATGAAAACGGATTACCCACAGCTATAAAAGGAAATGTGCTGAACGAAAATAATCAAGTAGTAACAACTTTCAACAGCCTGCATGATGGGATGGGAATGTTTGAATTGGCACCTTCATCAAATCAAAAATACTATGCTTTAATAGATGGTGATGTTGCGGCTAATAGGTATTACTTACCCGAACAGACAGATAAAGGCATTTCTTTAGCAGTATTACCACATCCGCAGGGAAATTTCTTTGAGATAAAACAAAGAAAGGACAATCCGGCTTTCCAGGCGGCGTATATGATCGGGCAGATGCAACATCATGTTGTATTCAGGCAAGAGTTTAAAACAGTAAAAGAAGAAATACAGGGAGTCATCAATACGAAGAAACTGCACTCAGGTATTTTACAAATTACTTTTTTCAATAAGTATGACCAGCCGCTGGCAGAAAGATTATGCTTTGTTGATAATAAGGAATACATACAGCGGGGAGAACTGATTGCTGATACCATCAATTTTAATGAAAAGGGAAGGAACCGGTTTTCTATACAATTAAAAGACACTGTGCGGGGAAGTTTTTCTGTTTCTATTGTTGATCCGGAGTATAATTTGTTATCGGCAAGAGAAGAAAATATCTTTTCTAATCTATTGCTTACATCAGATTTGAAAGGTTATGTTCATAACCCGTCATATTATTTTTCAAACGATGATGATTCAGTAAAAACAGCTATGGATTTGGTGATGATGACCAATGGCTGGAGAAGATTTATGTGGACGGAACTTGCACAAAAAGTAACACAAGCCAATATTTATAAAGACCCTTCTTATATCACCCTCTCCGGAAAAATTGCATTACGGGATACTAAAAAGCCATTTGCTGAAAAACCTTTATTGCTGATGCTGATCACTGCCGACTCAACCCGCAGTATACAAATGATAAGGACCGATAAGCAAGGAGGTTTCAGGCTTGATTCAATGTTGTTTTTTGGTAAGTCACGGCTTTTTTTCAGCGATATACGGGGAAAGAAAAACCAATACATTGATGTACACTTATCAGCAGATTCCCTCACAAAATTATTTTCATTGCCGCAGGTCCCGGTACAACCGTTTGGGTTCGCTAAAGCATCAGCTATTACAAACGGATCTAAAATAGATTTGGATTATGATGTTATAAAAAATGCTAAAGGGTTAATGCTGGAAGGTGTAACTGTGAAAGCGAAAAAGAAAACTCCGATTGAAGAACTGGAAGAAAAATATACGGCAGGTATGTTTTCGGGTGGCGAAAGTAAAACCATTGACCTGGTAAATACGAAAGTAACAGAATCGTATCCTACTATTTTTGATTACCTCCAATCAAAAGTGCCGGGTCTTTCCATTGTAGAGCCTGATTATGAGAGTTCACCCCTAGGTGGCCCGCCGCCGGGATACCAACTTTATTACCGCCAGGCTGCCAATTCATCCGTTAGTTCTATGGGAGCAATACCGATGATACTCTATTTAAATGAGATTGAAACAGAATCTAGTGTAATTGCCACTTTACCTGCTGCTGAAATTGCAATGGTAAAAGTGTTCAGCAACTTTGCAGGCGCAACAGGTGGTGGTGCAGGAGGAGTGTTGGCTATTTATACTAAAAAGGGTTCTGATCTGGCTGATGTAATGCAGCACACTGCTGATATCGCAAAATATAACGGATACACCGTCACTAAAGAGTTGTATGTCCCGGATTATGCAGTAGATAAATCGGCAAAAGCACAAACCGATAAGCGTATCACATTAGACTGGCGGCCAAACATCCTCGTTAACAACGTAAATCCGAAAATACCTGTTACGTTTTATAATAACGACCGGACAAAAATTTTTAAAATAGTAGTAGAAGGAATGACGATAGATGGCAAAATGTTGCTCATAGAAAAGACTATCAGCAGGAAAGGGTTTTAAAAACTAAAAGCCCCGGAGTTCTTACGGGAACAACGGGGCTTCAGGTTTTTCAACTGTTGAAAACTATTTAACAGGAAAGCCGGGATTGGCTTTCACCTCATTCATTTGTTGTGTATGCCTGTTACTATGGGCTGCCATAAATAGCAGGAACTGGTAACAGTCAATATATCCAAACGGCATTTGTACTACATGGTTCCGCAAGTCTTCTGTTGAGTTTTTCAGGTATTTAATATGATTTCCCCGGCTGTTTTTAAAATCCTCAACCGCTTCGGTAAGTGAATTAAATCCGGTATTTTTTGGTTGTATGGGTTCAGGTGCCTGGGCTTTAGTTGTCCTGTCTTCTATCATTGTAACAACCTTTTCATCTGTAACTTTTATTTCAGAACGTTTTTCAGGATTGGCGGGAGCCTTCATGGTTCCTTCAAACATGCTCCACAATAGCTTCTCAGCAGCAGCAATATGATACATACATTCTTTTACCGACCATTTTTCCGGAGTTGCTTTAAAATTGACTTGTGCCTCGGATAGCCCTTTTGTGGCATTAACGGCATCATCCCGGGTAGCCTTCATAATTACGACCCCACTCTTTCTTTCTTTCTTTGAAATAGAAGAGTCATTAATTGTGCCGGCAAGCCCTGTCACCACCAAAAGTGTTAACAGAGAACGACCCATCGTTCTTTTAATCATAAATAAGCCTTTTAAAAAACATTAATTGGATAAGGAAGCTATCCAGAGGGTGGAAAAGAATGTAAAAGGTACAAAAGTTTTTGAAACGGCCAAGAATGTTTTTAGCACAATTGCATTTCACTGCTCTGCATAACTTTTAAACGGCATTATTAATGGGCCAGCGGTTTTTTCTTTACCATGCCACCCCTGGTATCCCTGATGCTTTGCATTACCATAAAGGCATTGGGGTCAATTTTTTCCACTTCATTGGTAAGGCGGCTTATCTCCAGGCGGGTAACGACGGTGAAAATAATATCAGTGTTGGTATAGCTTTCTCCGCTTTTTCCATAACCTCTTTTACCCGAATAAATAGTAAGGCCCCTTCCCATCTTATGTTTTACAAAATCAGCTATCTCATCACTATGGGGAGATATAATGGTAACGCCGGTAAACTCTTCAATACCTTCCAGGATAAAATCTACTGTTTTGGAGGCAGCGAGGTAAGTAAGTATGGAATATAAAGCTGTTTCAACAGAAAGTAAGTAAGCAGCAACGGAGAAAATGATAACATTAAATACCAGCAAAAAATCGCCAACAGATAAACTGCTCTTTCTATTGAGAAAGATGGCCAGTACTTCTGTACCATCTATCACTCCACCACCACGAATGCACAGACCGATGCCGGCGCCAATAAAGAAACCACCGAAAACGGATACCAGCAATTTGTCGTTAGTGACCTGTGGATAGGGAAATATGGCCACCACCAATGCCAGCAATGCGATAGCAATAATACTTTTAATAGTAAAAATTTTACTGATCTGCTGTAAGCCCAGCAATATAAACGGGATGTTGAAAAGAATGATAAGTAATGACAGAGAAATGCCAGTCTGCTTATTGGTGAGTAATGAAATTCCCATCACACCTCCATCTATCTGCCCATTATGAATAAGAAAACCCTTAAGCCCAAAACCTGCTGATAAAATACCCATCAGCATCAGTAAAATATATTTTATTTCCCGGCGGATAGTTTTGCGGAGCCGCCAGGCACCTTTGGCCATTTCATACCGGCTCAGCTTATCAGCATTTTTTTTACCCAGCGATTTTTTAATCTCATGTATAATAATACGCTGCTGCTGCGGGTTCATTGCCATAGTCTTAAAGATACGAAAGGAGAGGTGAAGTTTGTTCTGGATGATGGCAAATACTTAACTTGCTCATATGAAATGAGCCACAAGTAAAACTTGCCAAACTGTAATGAAGATTTATAGCGAATTCCCTGTTGGCCGACAGGCATGTGGCTAATTAAAACAAAAATAAACTCATGAAAATCAGCGATATTATTTCCTTTCTCGAATCACAGGCACATCCGTCTTTACAGGAGCAGTATGATAATGCAGGATTAATTACCGGCGATGCCGGATGGAAGTGTAAGGGCATCATCTGTTCATTAGATGCAACAGAAGATGTGGTGAAAGAAGCCATCAAAAAAAAATGTAACCTTATCGTAGCACACCATCCTATCATTTTTGGAGGATTAAAAAAAATAAACGGAAAAAACTATGTAGAGAAAACAGTCATTGCTGCTATAAAAAATGATATTGCTATTTATGCCATTCATACCAACCTTGATAATGTGATACATGGAGTAAGTGGCAGAATGGCACAACTGCTTGGACTGAAAAACCTTTCTATTCTTGCTCCAAAAGATAGCACACTTAAAAAACTTTTCACTTTTGCACCTGTTGATAAAGCAGAACAGGTACGTAATGCCATCTTCATAGCCGGGGGTGGACATATTGGTAATTACAGCGAAGTGAGTTTTAATGCAGAAGGCACTGGTATTTTTAAAGCTGGCGATGGTGCCAATCCGTATGTGGGTGAAGTGGGAAAGCTATACCAGGAAAAAGAAATAAAAATAGAAGTCATCATCCCTACTTTTTTGGAAAGCAAAATTGTAGCAGCCATGATAGCTGTACACCCTTATGAAGAAGTGGCATATGATATTGTTTCTCTTTCCAATACCAACCAGCAAATCGGATCAGGAGTAGTAGGAGAATTGACGGAAGCGATTGATGAAAAGCAATTTTTAACCCAATTGAAACAGGTTTTTAAGGTTCCGGTGGTTCGCCATACGGCTTTATTAGATAAGCCAATAAAAAAGGTAGCCGTTTGTGGTGGAGCTGGAAGCTTCCTGATTTCCAAAGCCTTAGCCTCCGGCGCTGATGTTTATATCACAGCCGATATGAAGTATCATGAGTTCTTCGATGCTAATAATCGGATGCTTATTGCCGATATTGGCCATTATGAAAGCGAACAGTTCACAATCAACCTGCTGCAAGAAATTTTAGAGCAAAAATTCCCTACCTTTGCCGTCCTTAAAACAGAGGTGAAAACTAACCCGGTACACTACTTTTTGTGAAGAGTAAACAAATGCCGGGAGTTAGTAAACCCCTAACTTCAAAAGTCAAACCTGAAACTCTACTATGGCACAAGTAAAAGAATTTTCCGTTGAAGAAAAACTGACCTCACTCGTTACCCTTCAGAAAATCGAGAGTAAGCTGGATGAAATCCATATCCTGAAAGGTGAACTTCCGATGGAAGTGGCCGATCTGGAAGATGAGATTACCGGACTGCATGCCCGCCAGACCCGTATAGAAGAAGAAATAAACGGTGTAACAGAATTCATTGAGCAGCGTAAAGAAGCCATCAAAGAGGCAGAAGCCCTGGTTAAAAAATACGACAAGCAAAGCAGCAACGTAAAAAATAACCGGGAGTTTGAAGCCATCAATAAGGAAACAGAGATGCAACAACTCGAAGTAAAGCTGGCTGAAAAACATATTAAAGATGCTACGGAAGAGATAGCTGAGAAAGCTGTAGCATTGGAGAAAGCTAAAAAGAATGTAGCGGTGAAAGAAGGTGTGCTGGCTACTAAAAAAAGCGAATTGGAAAAAATTATTATAGCCAACGAAAAAGAAGAAAAGCATTTTAATAAACTGGGTGTTGAAGCAAAGACACATGTTGATACCCGTCTGCTGGCCAGTTATGAAAAAATCCGTAAGAGCTATCGAAACGGTTTGGCTGTTGTTTCTGTAGAAAGAGATGCTTGTGGTGGTTGTTTCAATGCGATTCCTCCCCAAAAGCAAAGTGAGATAAAGCAGCACAAAAAAATAATGATCTGTGAGAACTGCGGTCGCATCCTTGCTGATGAGGAATTGCACAGTGCTGTTGAAATCAAATAATATATAACGGGTTTTGAAATAATATTAAAGCTGCTGAGTTTTCAGCAGCTTTTCTTTTTCCTGGTTTTTTGTGATACTGAATATGCCATAGTATCCTGGCTACCTGAAATTGTGTAACAGAAATCTGCGTTTATCTGTGTTCATCTGTGGCTAAATAGTTAATTTGCTTTTACAAATGCTTACCCAA
Organism: Chitinophagaceae bacterium; assembly: GCA_046598205.1. GTDB lineage: Bacteria > Bacteroidota > Bacteroidia > Chitinophagales > Chitinophagaceae > JJ008. Next base: position 6,540 of record JBKJIX010000015.1, on the reverse strand, counting down.
CTTTCCATACAGAACTATGCCATCATTGATGAACTGGAAATTGATTTTTCCAACCAGCTCAATGTTATTACTGGTGAAACCGGTGCAGGTAAATCCATCATCGTTGGTGCATTGGGATTGATATTGGGAGAAAGGGCCGACTCAACAGCCCTGGTGAATAAACAAAAAAAATGTATTGTGGAAGGATTCTTTAATGTAAATAAGAAGAAAGACATCAGGAGCTTTTTAACAGAAAATGATTTTGATAATAATGATGAGCTGGTAGTGCGGAGAGAAATTGGCACCAACGGAAAATCAAGAGCTTTTATAAATGATACCCCTGTTACACTATCGCAGTTAAATGAATTAAGCCGTTTGCTGGTTGATTTACACCAGCAGTTTGATACGTTGGAATTAGGCGAAAGTAATTTTCAGCGGGAAGTATTAGATGCACTGGCGGGTCATGGTGCTGTGATAGAGGAGTATCAAACCATCTTCCGGCAGTGGCAACAAGTAAAGAAGGAAACGGAGGAACTAAAGGCACAGAAAAAACAGTTTGATAAAGAGGCCGACTATAATCGTTTTCAGTTCACTGAACTGGAAGAAGCCGGCTTCAAAAAAAATGAACTGGAAGAAATTGATACGGTATTAAAGCTGCTGAATAATTCCGAAGGCATCAAAGCTGCATTAAATAAAGTTTATGACGAGCTGAAAGAAAACGAAAAACCAGTAGTGCAGCAGTTAAAAATATTGTTGAACCAATTAAACGTTTATTCCTCTTATCATCCTGATTTGCCGGCATTGCTTCAACGATTACAATCCGCACAAATAGAATTACAGGATATAGCTGATGATGTTGACCGCATAAGCAGTCACATCAATTACGATCCTGAAAAAATTGAACAGTTGAATGATCGTCTGTCGCTTGGCTATAAGTTGCAGAAAAAGCATGGTGTCAATTCCACGAACGAATTAATAGCCTTGCAAAAGCAATTGAAAGAAAAACTACAGGCAGTGTTAAATATTGATGAAGCTATTCACCAAAAAGAAGAAGAACTCGTAAAGACACATCAGCAGGCATCTTTGCTGGCAAAGAAAATATCAGATAACCGCCGCAAGCAAATAAAGCCATTAGAAGAAAAAGTGAATAAGCTACTGGTGCAGGTGGGTATGCCCAATGCAAAACTGAAAGTTGATATTAAATTATCTGATTTAGTTATTTCTGGAATGGATGCAATTGATTTTTTGTTTGATGCTAATAAAAGTGGACAATTTCAGCCGGTAAGAAAAGTAGCTAGCGGCGGCGAACTTAGCCGGCTTATGCTTTGTATCAAATCATTAGTAGCACAGTCTATTGATTTGCCTACACTGATATTTGATGAAATAGATACCGGCATCTCCGGCGAAGCAGCAAGACAAGTCGGTATAATTCTAAAGGACCTCGCTGCCAAACGACAAGTGATCTGTATTACCCATCAGCCACAAATAGCCGGCAAAGCCGATGTGCATTTCTTTGTATATAAGGAAATAGTAAAAGATGCAGTAAAAACAAATATCCGCCAGTTAAATACAGAGGAAAGAATAACCACTATTGCAAAAATGCTCAGCGGAGAAAAGCCAACTGCTGCTGCCATGGAGAATGCAAGAGAAATGGTGATGAATTGATTTTTTTTGGCCACAGATTACACAGATTATCACGGATAATACAGAGAGCCAACATGCTGATTATCCAATAATTTTTTTGAGTCTGTTATATTTATAGTCATAATAAACTGCGTTAGCAGTTTATTTCAATCGGTGTTAATCAATGAAATCTGTGGCTAACCTGTATTCATTTTCTGATAAAAAGTATTTATCCTACACCTTCTCTACTTCGTAGAATTTCGTTTTCATCGTAGTCCTCCAAACCATCACTGATACAACTGCTTCGGAAATACACGGCAAATGAATTTCTTGCACAGTTGTTGTTGTAATGCCAGCAACAACTGAACGAATCCGGAAACTCTAAAAATCAGAGCAAATGAAAACGCCAAAGCCAATTATCCTTTTATTACTGCTGACCATGCAATTAATGGTTTCAGCACAAATACAGTGGTACCAAAACCAGGATAGCAATAATCCGGCACCCTACGGCACGGTAGCTAATACTGTGCAGCTCTTTACTTCCAGCACCTTTATTGCCTCCTATTTGTGGCGAAGTGAAAATGAAATGAATACCTGGAAGATTTCTAAAGGCAATATCAACCGGATTGCACTACGTTCACACTGGCTGGCAGACGGTATTATAAATAATAGCAACAAGTTAATTGCAATCGACAATACATCTGATTTTGATACCGCTACTTACAGCAACAATTATTTCCGTTCGTTTGCGATACGGCTTGGAGTTGCTCCTGCTAATAACAATTGCTATTTCGGCAGACCTGGTTCTGGCGACGAAGAAATAATGGAAGAAAAATTAGTAATCGATGAAGCCGAAGAGGAAAGGGTGGAACTAACAACCAAATTAGTTATCTATCCTAACCCTGTACAAAACCAGTTAAATATTACCAATATAGACCCTGAAGAGTTTGACCGGGTGGTAGTTTATAATATGCAAGGGGCCATGCTGCAACAAAAAAATATTACTGCATCTACGATGAGAATGGACATCAGCAATCTGCCCGATGGTGTGTATTTACTGGTACTGCATTCATCGGTTTCATTAAAAGAAAAGAATTTCAAGTTTGTGGTTCGAAAATAGGATATGTCTTCAGTAACGACGGAAGGGAGCTTGTGGAGGCTCCCTTTTTTTATGCTTAATTCATACAGCCTATGCTTGGTCATCAAAAAACTTCTTTTTAAAAATTACCACTTAAGCGGCAGCACAGAAAATAAAATAGTTAAAAAACGAAATAGCAAAGAAAAAGATGAGTAGAAAAAGAGTTACCAACTTTTATGTAGTTGGTAACTCTTTAATTAACTAAGCACACAACTCCACCTTAAACGCCAAACTGAAATAACTGTAATAATGTCCTTTTGCGTTTTTGGAGTCAGCCTTCCATTCATGTCCAAAGGGGAAAGGTTTTTTGGAGTGGCTGGCTGCTTCACCAATACCAATCATCGCATTGTCAGCATGTAAACGAAAACCATAAGTGGTATCTTTCTTCAATGAAACAGGTTGCAAGCCAAAACGAATCCACCGGGCATCATCACCTTTTTGTAAAAACAAACTGGCTTCGCCGATGGTAGGTCCCCATGTTTTAGTGATATTATCAAATTCATGCAGGATTAATCCCATCTCTCCCGCCTGGTGAACGGTGGATGAATACACCTGGATATTATTTACTACTCCTTCAACAGGACACTTGAAAGTTTGTCCGGCCAAATGGTCGTTGGGGTCGGTTTGTAAATGCCCTATCCAGAGGGTGGTGTTGTTCTCAGTTTGACTGATAATGTGGTGGCCGCTTTGCTTTGTAGTTTGCATAGTATTGCTTTTAAGTTGTTTAAAAGAGTTGTAATGCAGCAGCTTCCGCCTTCGCCAAGGCTATGGCGGAAAAATTGGTTGCGGGAAGAACTATTACTAATAACTATTAGCATGCTGGCTTTATTGCAGGGCCGGCGTTAAAATTGAATACGGTGACGAAGATTTCTTTCACCCCCTGTGCTAATCTTTCCGGACTTTTACGGTAGCAATTTGGTAAATTGAAGATGACTTTGGACAGCAAAACCAAATGTGGATAACCCGGAATTTAGAGTGAGAAAATAGTGCAGAAAGAAAAATTTTTTTCAAAATTTTTTTGCACCGTAATTCGCTTTACAGACTGACGGAAACATTCCACTAACATAGAAATAACAATTTCTTAAAACCATTTTGGAAGATGCGCCTAAGGTCATTGAAATAAAATCAATGGTTTAACCCTGTCTGCCGTATCGGCAGATCTTTATCGCCATATCTGAAAAAATGGATCTTACTAACCTGAACAAAGACCGCAAGCAAAGAAGAAAATCTTCACTCGACATGGGAACAATGGTGTACGGTAAAGTACCACCACAAGCCAAAGATTTGGAAGAAGCAGTACTTGGCGCCATCATGCTGGAGAAAGCTGCTTTTGATGCAGTAATAGAAATTCTGAAACCGGAATGTTTTTATGTAGAAGCACATCAACGCATCTATATGGCTATGCAAAGCCTGGCGAATAAAAGTCAGCCGATAGATATCTTGACAGTAGCGGAAGAGTTGCGGTTCAAAGAAGAACTGGAAATGATTGGTGGCGCATACTATGTAACCAAATTGACCAATACAGTTGTTTCTTCTGCAAACATTGAAGCTCACTCAAGAATTATTCTTCAAAAATTTATTCAACGGGAATTAATAAGAATCAGTGGTGAGATAATCGGTGATGCTTATGAAGATTCAACCGATGTATTCGATCTGCTGGATGATGCAGAAACGAAATTGTTTGAGATAACCAACAATCACCTTCGGAAAAATTTTGATACGATAGATTCTGTATTGGTAAAAACCATTCAGCGGATAGAAGACCTGCGACATAAGAATGAAGATATAACAGGTGTGCCAAGCGGATTTGCCGCTCTAGACAGGGTAACTTATGGTTGGCAAAATTCTGATCTTATCATCCTCGCTGCAAGACCTGCTGTTGGTAAAACAGCTTTTGCATTGAACCTTGCCCGTAATGCGGTAATGCATGCAGGTAAAACAACACCGGTGGCTTTGTTTTCTTTGGAGATGAGTGCAGGCCAGTTGGTGCAGCGTATACTTTCTGCAGAAAGTGAAATATGGTTAGAGAAAATTGCAAGAGGAAAATTGGAAGAACATGAGATGAAGCAATTGTATGCAAGAGGTATTCAACGATTGGCGCAAGCACCTTTATATATTGATGATACACCGGCACTCAACATTTTTGAACTAAGGGCCAAGTGCCGCAGGTTGAAGAATAAACATAATATCGGCCTTATCATTATTGACTATTTACAGTTGATGAGTGGCACTGGTGAAAACCGTAATGGTAACCGGGAACAGGAAATCAGTAATATTTCAAGAAACCTGAAGGCACTGGCAAAAGAATTGAATGTTCCTATCATTGCTTTATCACAGTTGAGCCGTGCAGTGGAAACCCGTGGCGCAAAAGATGGTTCTAAAACACCACAACTGAGTGACCTCCGTGAATCGGGAGCTATTGAACAGGATGCGGACATGGTAATATTCTTATCTCGCCCCGAATACTATGATATTACTACCAATGCAGAAGGAGAAAATATTAAAGGACTTACCGAAGTAAAAATTGCCAAACACCGTAATGGTACATTGGAAACTATTAAACTGAAAGCATTATTACATATTCAAAAATTCACTGGTTGGGATGACGACCCTTATAATGGAATCGGCCTGCCAGGCGGCAACTGGAAACCTGTGGCTGATGCAGATGGTGATGGCGCAAGAGTGTTTGTACAAACCGGCAGTAAGATGAACGATTTGCCGGATGATGATGGCGATACACCATTCTAAATGCCCCTATCCCCTAAAGGGGAATTTCTAAAACTCTGATAAATTGAAAAGTTCCTAATTAAATGGAGCTTTTTTTATTTTTACCAATATGACACTTCCCTTTTTCTATATCAGTAATTATGAAAGCACACTAAACAATATTGTGCTGGATGAAGATACTTCCAAACATGTAGTGCAGGTATTACGGATGAAAGTAGGCGAGAATCTCAACCTGACAGATGGCAAGGGCAATCTGTTGACCTGTGCCATTACAGATGATAACAAGAAACAATGTACGGTAGAAGTAAAATCCAAAATCGAAAACCCAAAATCAAAAAAATCAATCGCCATCGCCATTTCTCTTTTAAAAAATGCCAACCGTTTTGAATGGTTTTTAGAAAAAGCAACAGAGATAGGTGTCACAGAAATCATTCCATTGATTTGTGAAAGAACAGAGAAAGAAAAATTCCGGCAGGACAGGATGCAGGGTATAGTTATCAGTGCTATGTTACAATCGCAACAGTGCTGGTTGCCAGTATTGCATGAGCCGGTCAAGTATGCGAATATCGAAGAGTGGAAGTGTAAAAATGGTACCAATTTTATTGCCCATTGTATTGATGGTAACAAGCAGGTATTATCAAATCATCAAATCAGCACATTATCACATTCACTTATTTGCATTGGCCCCGAAGGGGATTTTACAAAAGAAGAAATTGAACTGGCATTAAAAAAAGATTTTATCCCGGTGTCGTTGGGCGAAACGAGGTTAAGAACAGAAACGGCCGGAGTAGTAGCAGTCAGTTTACTTTGCGTGGTCTGATTGTTCATCCAGATCCTCCTCCAGCATCGGCTCATTCAATTTTACAATATGGGCCCTTTTCTTTGCTTCCCTGCTCATCATCGTCATATTCAGTATTTGCACAATAAAGGAGAAAGCCATGCCGAAATAAATATAATTTTTCAGCTTCATTTGATGTGCTGTTTCGCTGTCCCAACCTTCCATTATTAAACTTAGCCCTATCATTACCAGGAAACTCAGCGCCAGCATTTTCAGTGTTGGATGTTTGTGAATA
>JBKJIX010000142.1:0-7278 GCA_046598205.1 Chitinophagaceae bacterium | reverse complement strand
CAGCATCAGGGCTTTTGCATAACCCTTGCCCCGGAAATCGGGATGAGTACATACAGCACTTACTTCCAGGTAGGGCACTGGGTGCATCCGCTGCCCCGTCATAGCGACCAGTTTTCCGTCAACAAAAATTCCGAAGTAGTTGCCGAATAAAATAGTCCGTTGTAGAAAAGGGCCAGGCCTTGTCAATGCTGTTAATTCCAGCATAGCCGGTATATGCTCATCATTCAATGGTGCTATCAGCGAACTGGCATCGGTGGTAAAAGAAGCAACATGATTTTCATATACCATCTGGCAACAGTCCAGCCTGTGCAGTAGTTTCCACTGGCTTTCATTCAACGGCATATCATTTAAAAAAGAAACTGCCAGTTTTCTTCCGGCAGCTATGCTATCATGCAGCTTTGTAAGGTGGGTTGCCGTTGGTTCTTTCAATGCGGCAAATGGTGCAATATCTGGTTCGTAGCACCCGGCTTCTCCATTCACCACAGCAATATTTCTGTTGCCGGTGCTAATGGCATTCCATATCATGTTATCAAGTATATGACTCATGCTATTTTTCAATCCCCGGAAAATGCAAAATCAACTAAAAAAATTAAACTCCCTTTTCCGGTTCACTGATCTCATGTTGCAGCTTTCCGATCTTCTTTTCTAATTGAGCAATATCTTTTTCAGCAGCTTCCACTTTAGCTATTATCTCTACTAATCGTTCTTTGAACAAATTGGCAATGCTGCCATCACTTTTCTTATCTACTTTAATAATGCTGGCCTTCGATTCGATATTACTTTTGGCAGTATACAACGTTTCCATACCTTCCTTCTTCCGGGCCAGTATGCGTTTCATCTCTTGTAGTGTATCTTCCAATTGGTTCCTGTTCTCTTTTCTTTTTTGATTAAAGAATGCATCTTGTTCCACATTTAATGTATCAAATGCTTTGCGAAGTTTTCCAAACAATTCATCTTTCTGCTTTTTACCCAGCCTTATTTCTTTCAAATCGTTTTGCGCCGAAATTAAAATCTGGCGGGCCTCTTTAAATAGTTCTGTATTGGTACTGGTGGAAATAGCCAGTTCAATTTGCCGGGTAGCCAATTCATAATTAGCATCGTTCTCACTATCTGCTTGTTTCTTAATAGTTTTAAATGCTTCGTCGAGTGCTGTATAAAATTGCTCTCTTTTTTCCCGGAGTACACTTGATTTGTTGGTATAGTCCTGCAAATCTTTTAATAAAGAAAACCCCTCGCTAAAAGGACTATTAAGTGCCTGGGGTATTACCAGGTCATACTGTTTTTGTAACGCCTCAGTTTGTTCTATCCGCTTCGCATCCATTTGCAACCGCCAGGCATCTTGGTTTGTATTGATATGGTCGAATGCAGCACGGAGCCTGTCCATCAGTTCATTTTTTTGCCACCGTTCCAGCGGAATGCCAATTACTTCTTTTTGTAAGGCAATTAGATCTTTACGGGTCTCATTAAAATTTTCATCGGCCCTGCTTTGTGCATAAGCGGCTTCCACTTTGGGAGCAATGGTATTATAGTTAGTATCGAAAGAATCTATCCTTGCTTGTTTCAATTGGTCAAAAACAGCATTCAGCTTTGGCTTCAGGTTCAGGTAGGTACTGTTATCAATGCCGTTTTCCACCCATTTTTGTTCCATTGTAATATTCTTCGTAGCAGCGACAGCAATTTTCAGTTTTTCATCCATAGCTTTTGCATCACTATTGATTGCTGTTAATTGATCAGGAGAAACAGGAGCAGCCAATTTACTTTGCAGCGCTGCTATTTCAGTATCCAATTTTTCTGTCGTTGCAGCATTATAATGTTGCTGTATTAATTTTTGGCCTTTGCGGGCCAGGTATTCATTCTTTTCCGGCTGATTAAGCAGGGTTGGAACAAATTGCTCTTTGACATTCCACTGATATGCCTGTGTTTTTATAGTGAAGCTTACCTCTTCCCCTACCAACCATTTTTTATATAACGCTTCTATAGCTTCATTAAACAATTTCTGGTCTTCGTTGTCTTTGCTTTGCAACAATAAAACCGGGTACCGGAATAATTCTTTTTCATCCCACTCGATAGCGGCAAACTGTGCATTATCCTCTTGTACACTTCTTACTACTTCTCTCATAATCGTTATAAAATTTAAGGATTGCAAAAGTATAAAGAAAATGGCTGGTATGGAAAAGGTGATGGTATTAAAAACCGGGTATTTCTGCCTTTTTTATCCAATATCCGGTGTTTTTCCACGATGGCAGCATGAATTAAGGCTATATCAGTAATTTAGCTTTACTCTTTTCCCACAACTCAATTAAAAAATTCTATGGTGGAGAACTGGTTGTTTAACACTTTAAAAAATAAAACTCCGAATGAAAAAAACTCCCTTTGTCGCACCCTTGTTTGCCGGGCTATTCCTGTTACAATCTTTATCAGCCCCGGCTCAAACCAAAAAAAATACAGGGGCTGAAAAGATTAAGGAACATCTGCTTTCATTAGAATACAAATGGCTGAAAGCAGAATTTGCGTTGGACACAACTTATCTTTCTTCTATTATGGATGTCACTTTCATCAGCATTTCTGAAAAAGGCGTACTCAATAAGCAGGAAGATTTACTGGATATGTATAACACTATCAGCCAGCGGATAAAAGACGATATTTTAATTGATTCCTTCCGGCTGGAGAACACTCTTGTACAACTTTATGATAAAACAGCCATCGTTACTTTTATTGTACATACCTATCGCAAAGACAAAGGTGTTCCTGTACAGCGCCGAACAAGATTTTATGATGTTTGGATAAACAGGAAGGGCAAATGGCTGGCTGTTTCTTCGCAGGGAACAAAAGTAGCAGAATAACAAGAAACAACTACACCTCTCACTTTTTCAGAGGCCGGGGAATAAAGAAAACTGACTGAACTTGTTTATACAATTGTCCAAACCATTCTTTGGGGAGTTGGAAAAGAAATTTTTGTAATAATCCTATAATGAATTTTTTGTGAATTCATTATTTACCGTCCGCCATATTCCCAAGGAGTTTTCATTCTTTAATTCATCAGGCAGTAAATCATTACTCCAGTTTTGAAAAGCGATTGGTCTTGCAAAACGTTTGATGCCATCGGCACCAACGGAACCAAATCTTGCATCAGTAGTAGAAGGATAAGGCCCGCCATGTTGCATACTCAGGCAAACTTCTACACCTGTCGGCACACTGTTGAGGATAAAACGGCCGCAGATATTTTTTACCGCCTCAACAATTTTATCATGAATGCGGATATCATTTTCTGTCGCCATTAATGTAGCAGTTAATTGCCCTTCGAGGTGATTGACGACTTGTAACATCTCTTTCATATCCTTGCAGCAGACAATCAATGAGTATGGGCCAAATACTTCCTGGTGCAATAAAGGGTTCTTTAAAAATGTCTGTCCCATTACAGATGCAATTGTTGGGCTGCCCTGGTTTAATAATGGTTTTGTTTCACTAAAAGCTACAACTTCTACTCCCGGTTGTTTTAATGCTTCATCCTTTTTCTTTCTATAATTTTTAAATATCCCGGCATGAAGCATAGTGCCAGGAGCAATTTTGGAAATCTCTTTCCCTAATGTTTCTGTAAAAGTAGTCAGCTCTTTTCCTTCCAACCCGATGATAAGACCGGGGTTGGTACAAAACTGTCCAACACCTAATGTGATGGACCCGGCATACAACTTAGCCATCTCTACAGCATCTGTTTTCATTTTTTCCGGCAATAGAAAAACAGGATTGATACTGCTCATCTCCGCAAAAACAGGAATAGGCACTTTGCGTTGATTAGCCCAATCAAATAATTGTTTGCCCCCAGTAAATGAACCGGTGAACCCAACAGCTTTTGTGTATGTATGTTCAACTAATGCTTTACCCACTTCAAATGATGCACCATGTATGTGTGTAAATATTCCTTCTGGCATTTCACAATCAGCAGCCGCTTTTAAAATAGCTTTCGTCACCAACTCACTGGTACCTGCATGTGCAGGATGTGCTTTTATAATAACCGGGCAACCGGCAGCGAATGCAGTTGCCGTATCACCACCGGCAGTGGAATAAGCAAAGGGGAAATTAGCTGCCCCAAAAACAACCACCGGGCCCAAAGGTACCAGCATCTTTCTGATATCCGGTTTTGGCGGGGCTTTATCAGGAATAGCAGTATCAATTCTTGCTTCGAGCCAATCACCTTTTTCACAGGCATCTGCATATTGATTCAATTGAAAAATCGTTCTTCCTCTTTCGTTTCTCAATCTTGCTTCAGGCAAGTTTGTTTCTTCGCCTGAAATTTTTAATAGCTCATCACCCAATGCTTCTATTTCTTTGGCAATGGCCCGCATAAAATCAGCCCGTTGCTTCAACGAAAATTTTCTATAGACATGAAATGCTTTCCATGCCTGTTGCATTGCATTTTCGATTTCTGGTATTGTTGTATCGTTGAACATTGAATATTGAAAATTGATTATTGAATATTTGGCTTTACAGCAATTCCATCATTAATAGTTTTTAGCACTCTTTCTCTCTCTGCTCCTTCCAATACTAACCTGGGAGCTCTTACATATTCGCTGCCGATGCCTGTTTGTACTGCTGCCAGTTTGATATATTGTACCAATTTTGGATGTATATCCAATTCTAACAATGGCATGAACCAGCGATAAATTTTTGCAGCTTCTTCAATCTTTCCTGCTTTCACCAGGTTGAAAATGGTTACTGTTTCTTTGGGAAAAGCACAAACCAACCCAGCTACCCAGCCATCAGCTCCAAGACAAAGCTCTTCCATAGCCAGTGTATCTACTCCACATAAAATTTTGAACCGGTCACCAAAGCGATTTTTCATTCTCGTCAGGTTGGTAACATCTCTAGAACTTTCTTTTAAGGCTGTAATGTTTTTGCATTCCACCAGTTCATCAAACATATCTGGTCTTGTATCAATTTTATAATCTGGCGGATTATTATAGACCATAATGGGAAGCTCTGTGGATATTGCTACTGCTTTAAAATAAGCGATGGTTTCCCTGTCATCTGTTTTATATCGCATCGGTGGTAAAAGCATAATGCCATCGGCTCCCCATTTTCTTGCATTGGCAGCCTGCTGTATAGCATCCTTTGTTGTACTTTCTGCAATATTTAATATCACTGGAATTTTACCATTCAGGTATTCCACCGAAAACTCAACGAGTTCTTCTTTTTCTTTTTCAGTAATAGTGCTTGCCTCACCCAGCGAACCACCGATGATGATACCATGAATTCCGGCATCTAGTTGTGCCGCCAGGTTTTTTTCATACATATCCAGATCCAGCTTATCATCAGCAGTAAAAGGGGTAAGTAAGGCAGGAAAAACTCCTTTCCATTCAAAAGACATACTAGTAGATTTTAATGTAGCTAAAGATAAGACATTCAGCGGCTGGCTGTAGCATAGATTCGTTTATACTTTCACCGGTATATTAATCCGGCAGTATTTTCACATTAATGTTCTTATAAAATACTTTGCTCTTAGGATCATGCCCCTGCAAGGCAAATGTGCCCCGTGAAACCAACCTCTCTTTCATACCTTCTTCTCTTTGAACTCCATCAGGCTCGGTATACTCCGTTATTAATTTTTTGTTGATCCATACCATTACTTTTTTATAGTTTACTTTGATACGCATAGTAAACCATTCTTCATCTTTTGCATAATTCTCTTTTACGTCCTGCACCCCGTATAAGCCAGCCGTTCTTCGCCAGTCGGTATGCGAATTATTTACCTGCACTTCATACCCCTTCTTTGGCCATGAACTTTGTTGGAAAATAGTATGAAAATAAATACCAGAATTAGACCCCGGCATCGTCATCACATCGGCTTTGAATTCAAAATTTTTGAATGAATGGTCAGCGACAGAACCATCATAATAAAAATGGGATACATTACCATTTACAACGATCATTCCATTTTCAACCTTAAATGTTCCGGCATTAGCACCTACTTTCCAACCGGCCAGCGATTTACCATCGAATAAAGATATCCAGCCTTTGTTGGTTTTGTTGCCGGCAGTGGAAAAAGACAAAAAACTACCTGCAAAAATTACTGTCAGGAAACCTAATTTCATACGACTGTTTTAAAATTCAGTATTACTAATAAAGATGAAAGTAAGTTATTTTTTTGCACCCGGGGTATCTTTCAACTCGCTAATAACAGCAATTCAGCCCGGTTCATAAGTTCCTTTTACTGACATTTTTCATTTCGGTAAATTGCACAGCTCAAACTACAATAACTATGCGAATAGAAAATGATATCAAACTGGGCTTTAAAGATGTGATGATACGACCAAAGCGTTCTACGCTTAGTAGCCGTGCTGAAGTAACACTGGCAAGAAAATTTAAATTCCTTCATGGCGGTGATGCCTGGCAGGGCATTCCGATTATGGCAGCCAATATGGATACAGTGGGTACCATGGAAATGGCAACCGCATTAGCACAGCACCAACTTTTTACAGCACTGCATAAACATTATACACCGGCACAATGGAAAACTTTTATGGAAACCGGCGGTGCTGCCAATACTGAATATATTGCTGTAAGCACCGGCACTAATGATGCAGATGCAAAAAAACTGGCGGTGATTTTAGCAGAAAATACAACCTTACGGTTTATCTGTATTGATGTAGCGAATGGCTATGCCGAAAAATTTGTAGGCTTTGTAAAATCAACCCGGGAAAAACATCCGGGTAAAGTTATCATTGCCGGCAATGTGGTAACCGGGGAAATGGTGGAAGAATTATTATTGGCTGGTGCAGATATTGTGAAAGTAGGTATTGGCCCCGGCTCTGTTTGCACTACAAGAGTAAAGACAGGAGTTGGTTACCCGCAACTATCGGCCATTATAGAATGTGCAGATGCAGCACATGGGCTTGGTGGACAAATAATTTCTGATGGTGGTTGTAAAGTGCCTGGAGATGTAGCAAAAGCATTTGGTGGCGGCGCCGATTTTGTAATGTTGGGTGGTATGCTGGCGGGTCATGAAGAAAGTGGCGGCCAATTAGTAGAGAAAGAAGATGGAAGTAAGTACAAACAATTTTATGGCATGAGTTCTGAAACAGCGATGGAAAAATATGCCAGCGGTATAGCTGAATACCGTGCCTCCGAAGGCAAGACCATTCAAATACCGTATCGTGGTAATGTGTCGGACACTGTATTGGATATATTGGGCGGTCTTCGCTCCACTTGTACTTATGTCGGAGCACAATCATTAAAGGAACTAACCAAACGAACTACTTTTATACGGGTGCAGGAACAGCA
>JBKJIX010000168.1:0-15072 GCA_046598205.1 Chitinophagaceae bacterium | reverse complement strand
ATATCCTGCATAATTTCTCTTGTAGATTTACCACAGTTATCCAAAAAATCAGGATCTGCTTCGGCTGTGTACCGGGAGAAAGAGGGATTGCCGTTTTCAAGAATTTGTTTTACCCGGGCTACAAAAGTGTGCTGGTAGGTTTGCAGGTGAACAATCGTTTCAAAAATGGACCATTTACCAGCGATAATTGGCCGCCGGATCTGCTCATCTGATAATCCATCAATAATATCAACTAATACTTTATGCTGATATTGCAACCGGGTTGAGAGAGATGATGGCATTTCCATAATAAAATCTTTTTGTGTTAATCATTGCTCCACACTTTGGTTCCTTCGCTGCAATTGGCACAGATGTCAATATTCTTAGGGCCTTTCAATATCTGTTTCCTGAATGTACTGTATTCGCCGTTCTTCCAGATTTCTTTGAACGACTTTTTCTTTAAATCGCCCAATTGATGCTGCGCATCTTTATCAAAACAACAGGGAGCTACCAACCCATCCCAGGTTATCACCGGATCATGCCAGAGCCGCCAGCATTGATTGGCAAGTTTGCCCTTAAATTCATGCCCGTTTTCTGTTTTGCGGTAGCGGCTGTATTTATCAATGGTTGGGATTAACTGGTTAGGATCATTTTCAAAATCATAGACCTGCGCCGTTTTAAACCACACATCATCCACACCTACTTCTTTGGCTAATTTCTTTACATCTTCTATCTGGTGTTCATTTGGTTTTACTACTAAGAATTGAAATACAACAAATGGTTTTTTACTTTTCAATTCTTTTTTCCACTTCACAATATTCTTTGCGCCTTCTATTACTTTATCCAAATGACCGCCGACACGGTATTGCTGATAAACATCCTGTGTAGTGCCATCAATAGAAATGATCAACCGGTCCAATCCACTTTCAATCGTTCGCTTTGCATTAGCATCTGTTAAGTAATGTGCATTGGTAGAAGTAGCGGTATAAATTCTTTTCTTCGAAGCATATTCAACCATATCTAAAAAATTGGGATTGAGATACGGTTCTCCCTGGAAATAAAAAACGAGGTATAACAAATCTTTGGAAAGCTGATCAATTGTTTCACTGAAAAAATCTTTTTTCAGCATACCTGTTGGCCGGGTAAAAGCCCTTAGTCCGCTTGGGCATTCCGGGCAGCGAAGATTGCAGGAAGTAGTGGGTTCAAAAGAAATAGAAACCGGGTAGCCCCATTGCACCGCCCGTTTGGTCCATTTGCTGATATAAAAACTGCTCAGCACCTTCACACCATTCCAGGCACGGCGTGGTGTTATTTTCGATAATAAATTGAAACTGTCGCTGCGGTTAAATCTTGCCATCGGGGTAAAGTTACAATTTCGGCCAATAGCGGAGTTTCGAAGTACGGAGTAAGTTGGTATCTTCAAATGGCTTTGCTATGAATTCTTCAATAATACCATACCGCATTTTTCCGCTTGGCGACTCAGCCATTACTGTTGATTTTGGCAATTGTATTGATGAAGCCATTAACAAGGAAGTAATCAGAAGATTCAATCAATTGCAGCAACAACCATTTGCAGGAATGATTGAAGCGGTGCCGGCCTATAGCTCACTCACTATTCATTATAATATGCTGGCACTAAAGAAAAAAGTAGCAGCAGGGGTTACAATATTTGAATGGGTGCAGCAACAGCTATTGGAACGATTGAATCAACCTGTCGAAAACTTAGCATCAAAAGAAAGGCTTATGAAAATTCCTGTTTGTTATGAAAAGGGATTTGCACCGGACATTGATCAATTAGCAGCAACAAGAAATATTTCAGTTGAGGAGGTAATACAAACTCACACATCAAAAAATTATAAAGTGTATATGCTTGGCTTTTTACCCGGCTTTACTTACATGGGCGAAGTGGATGAAAAAATTGCTATTCCCAGAAAGCCGCAACCAGTTAATATTGTCGCCGGAAGTGTAGGCATTGCCGGGAAACAAACGGGTATTTATCCATTACCATCACCGGGGGGCTGGCAAATAATCGGCAGAACACCATTAAAATTATTTGATGCGAAAAGAGATGAACCAACCTTATTAAGGGCAGGAGATGAAATACAATTTTATTCAATCAGTAAAAGTGAGTATGAAAGTTATTAAATCAGGCATACTGGATACAATACAGGATAATGGTCGCTACGGTAGCCAGCATCTTGGCATCAACCCCGCCGGGGCAATGGATAAATATGCTATGCGGGTAACAAATATGCTGGTCGGTAATAAACCGGATGAAGCCATTATTGAAATGCACTTCCCTGCTGCAGTTTTCATGTTCACCCAACCAGCACTCATTGCGTTGGGGGGTGCTGATTTTTCAGCCAGTATTAATGGAGAACCCGTCGCCACTCTTCATGCAATTATAGTTTGTAAAAATGATGTGCTGCAGTTTCATAAACCAGTAAATGGAGCAAGGGTGTACCTCGCTGTAAACGGAGGTTTGGTTACTGATAATTGGATGAACAGTTACAGCACTCACCTGAAAGCAAAAGCCGGAGGATATGAGGGAAGAAATCTCCGGAAAGACGATGAACTTTTATTGCGAGAGCCTTTTTCTGTTTCGGTTCAGCAAGAAGATTTTATTGTATTACCCTGGAAGGCAGATACAAAATGGTCAGATGAGAGCAAGGAAATATTGATATTGCCGGGAAATGAATGGGAGCGACTCACTACCGAATCAAAAGAAAATTTCACTATGACTTCTTTTGTCATCACCCAGCAATCAGACCGGATGGGATATAGGTTAAATAATATCCCCATGCACAGCATTACGAAGGAAGAAGTGGTTTCCTCCGCTGTAAGTTTTGGTACTATTCAATTATTACCTGATGGTGGGCTAATTATTTTAATGGCGGATCATCAAACCACTGGCGGCTATCCAAGAGTGGCACATGTTATTTCAGCCCATCATTCAAAACTGGCGCAAATGAAGGCCGGAGATAAAATCCAGTTTCGTTTTACTGACCAGCAAACGGCAGAGGAATTATTGATAAAACAACAACAACATTTGCTGCAACTGCAAAATGCTTGTACATTCAAATTAGAACAATATTTTCATGAAGCCAGACATTAACTGCGATATAGGAGAAGGTATCGGCAATGACGAACTCATCATGCCATTTATTTCTTCGGCCAACATTGCCTGCGGCTATCATGCTGGCGATTCAGAAACAATGTGGCAAACAGTTGAAACAGCCATTAAACATAAAATATTGATTGGAGCCCATCCATCTTTTTTCGACAAGAAAAATTTCGGCAGAACGGAAATGAATGTAGACCCGGAGGAAATTTATGAACTGGTATCGCAGCAATTAATCATTCTTAACGAAATCGTTTCCGGGCTTGATGCAAAATTGCATCATGTAAAACCTCATGGCGCATTGTATAACATGTCTGCAAGAGATGCGGTGTTAGCAAACACCATTGCAAAAGCAGTCAAAGATTTTGATGCATCAATAATTTTATTCGGACTCAGCGGCAGCCATTCCATCAGCGAAGCAAAAGCAATTGGCTTGCAAACAGCCAGCGAAGTATTTGCCGACCGTACTTACCAGGATGATGGTTCACTCACTCCCCGTTCTCTATCCAACGCATTGATTAAAGACACCAATAAAGCAGTACAACAAGTATTACAAATGACAAAAGAAGGAACAGTAACAACGGGTTCTGGAAAAACAATCCCAATCGTTGCCGAAACTATCTGCATACATGGTGATGGAGAACATGCGGTGGAGTTTGCAAAAGCAATTTATAATTCTTTTAAAATTAATTGATGAGTAATGAATCATCAAATATTAAGACTCTCCAAAAGCCCCTCCGGCGGAGGCAACCGAGTTGGCGAAGGTTGGGAACAAAGTTCGGGGGAGGCCCTATACTCGGTGCTGCATTCCTGATGGCCACTTCCGCCATCGGGCCGGGATTCCTTACACAAACTTCTTTATTCACCGAACAACTGCTTACAAGTTTCGGTTTTGTTATTCTTATTTCCATCTTGCTCGACATCGGTGCTCAATTGAATATCTGGAGAATAGTAACTGTAAGTGAAAACAGGGCACAGGATATTGCGAATAAATTATTACCGGGTCTTGGTTATTTCCTGGCAGCCTTAATTGCATTGGGTGGCTTAGTATTCAATATCGGTAATATTGCTGGCTGTGGTTTGGGATTAAATGTATTAACAGGAATAGATGCAAAGACAGGAGCTATCATCAGTTGTGTAATTGCTCTCGGTATTTTCTGGTATAAAGAAGCCGGTAAGCTCATTGATAATTTTGCAAAGATCCTTGGCTTTATCATGATTGCATTAACGGCATACATTGCATTTTCTTCTCACCCACCTATTGGCGAAGCATTGTACAGAACCATCTGGCCGGAGAAAATTGATGTAATGAAAATTGTTACGTTAGTTGGCGGCACTGTTGGCGGCTATATTTCATTTGCCGGGGCACATCGTTTATTAGATGCTGGAATAAAAGGACGGCAAAACATTCCGCAGGTAACAAGAAGCTCTGTTAGTGGTATTCTCATCACCTCTATCATGCGGTTCTTATTATTTTTTGCAGCATTGGGCATTGTATCGCAAGGAATAAAATTATCGGCCAGCAATCCTGCTGCATCTGTATTTCAAGCCGCCGCCGGGGAATTAGGCTATAAGTTTTTTGGTATAGTGATATGGAGTGCAGCTATTACCTCTGTAGTAGGAGCATCTTTTACTTCTGTTTCGTTCTGGAAAACACTAGTGCCTGCGGTAAAGAATAATGAAAAAATAGTTATCAGCGCATTCATCATTCTCTCTACTGTCATTTTTGTTGCGGTAGGCAATCCGATAAAACTATTAATAATGGCCGGGGCAGTTAACGGAATTATTTTACCCATTGCATTAGCTGTTATCCTTTTGGCAGCCAATAAATCATCATTGATGAAGGACTACAAACATCCTTTAATCTTACAAATAATTGGCTGGATGGTAGTAGTTGCCATGACGTATATGGGTTTCATCACCATCCAGCAAAGCATCGGCAAATTGTTGTAAGAAAATGTATTTATCTGTGTGAATCCGTGTTCATCGTCCGCCGCCATAGGCTATGGCCGACGGCGTCTGTGGCTTACAAAAACAAAAAAGCCCAACCATAGGGGTGTTGAGCTTTTTGTTATCATCCATCCTTGATGTGTCCAATCAGTCGTTTAATATTTTTGATCTAAGCAGGTAATTCCTTGAAGGGTGATAGATGAAAAGGCAGGTTCCGTTTTTTATCGTTGTAATAATATTTGTTGATTCTTTTGCTGGTACAGCAGGACAACCCCAGCTACGGCCCATAAATATGCCGGCTTTTACTCTTGCATCATCCACATACGCAGCACCATGTATTACAATACTGCGTTCAAGAGCTTTGTCATTATAACCGGGGTCCACACCATTTACCCGTAACGAAAGGCCATGTGCACCTATATAAGTGTTCGAGGTAATATAAAATCCTAAACTACTTTGTAATGATTCTGGAGTGTTGGAAAATTTGGTAGCATACTCGCCGCCAGAATTTTTTCCATGTGCCACATAGGTGTTAGTGATCAATTCACCATTTTCCACATCAATAATATATAATCGCTTTTGTCTTGATGATTGACTAAAATCACAGATAGTTAAATAATTACTTCGACGTATCATCTTCTTATCAAGCAATCGCTGATAACCTTTCCAGGCATAGTCAAATGCTTCTCCCGATAACCCATACTGCTGAAGTTTGATATTATTATATAATACTGAAGCTGCATCAGCATCTGAAAAAGAAGAATCCGTAAAAGTTGAAGGAGAACCCGCCACAGCATAAGTAGTGCTGTTAACTGTTTGTTCAGTTGGGATGATGGTAAACGAAGTACACAATAATCCCACGGATAATGGAATAAATATTTTTCTCACTTAGGGTACGGTTTTTCTTCGGTGCAATTTCTTTTCAGTTCTTACACCGTTGGATTGGACTATTAAACGACAGGCACAACGAAAATATTATCTGATTGTTAAATATGCAAGAAATAAATCTCTGTTTCTTAATACTTTGCGAAGAATTACGAAGAAGCAGATACAGAATACAGGGAAATCTACGAAGCATTAAAACCTTATTGGGTTATATTGTAAAAACCTCTTTCAAACAATAATGTGTTTATAAATTGAAACGACCAACCAGTATCCAGCACCTAACAACCAGTTTAATTCTCCATTATCTTATTAATATCCCTTTGCTTGGTAATAAACTCACTGGAATATATTTTTAGCAGCAGCATAAATAAAGAAATAAGCAACGGCCCGAATATCAAACCAATAAATCCAAATACACTTAGCCCGATAATAACACCAAATACCGTTGTCAGCGGATGAACATTGCCCAATTTTTTTAGTAAAGTAAAACGAAGCACATTATCTACCGTACCAATGAAGCCAAAACCAAATATTAGCATTGCAATTCCTTTTCCTGACTGATCGTTAGCAAAAAGTATAATGGCCAGCGGTACATAAGCCAGTGCCGCACCCACTACCGGAAGCATAGCTGTAATACAGGTAACGCCAAACCAGAAGAACGGCTCCTTTACCCCAATAATTAAATAACCCGCCAGTGCTACCACACCCTGTGCAAAAGCAATCAGCGGAATGCCGATAGCATTCGACATTACCATAATGTGTATTTCCTTTCCCAGCCGGTTTACGTTGTTATCCGTCAGTGGCACATGTTCGTACAGGGCATTTTCCATATACCGTCCGTTTACCAGCATAAAGTAGAGGATAAAATACATGAAGAAGATAGTAGTGAGTGTATTAAAGGTGGCACCAAGTATGCCGGGAAGACTTTTGGTAATTGTGTTGCCCAGCTTATTAATATTCTCATCGCTGGCAATGGTTACATCAAACCGGGTTTCAAGGTTCCCTACCACTTTTTTCAAGGCTGCTACCAGTTCATCTGAATGTTGCACCGCATAGCTTATTTTGGAAGAAAGCATATTTACCAGCAGCCCCACCGGTAATAAGATAACAACAAATGAAAATAGCATCAGCAGCACAGCCGTCCATCCTTTTCGCCACTTTTTCTTTTCAGTGAGATAGAACATCCATTTGTGCAATAGGATATAAAGTGTAATAGCTGCAAGCAGTGCCGGAAGGAAAGAATATAATTCAAAGAAAAGCAGGATGCCCAACAATAAAATCAGGATAATAAAAAATACCTGCCGCACCCGGTTCTGGTCAAGGACGTTGCTGTTCATATTAAAAAAATGATATACTAAAAGTAATTAAACCCTTTCAGATGAAAAGGGAAAGATGATAGTTCTTTGTATTTAGAATTGCCGGAAGCCCGGAATGAAACGTTGCCTGCAAAAAACTATCATCCATTATTTATCAGTTATCGTTTAAACTTTTACTTTCTTCCAGTTCCCCTTTTTGAAAAAATACCAGGCAGCAACCGCCAGTACTGATTCAGCGGCAGGGATGGCGATAAAGGCTCCTGTTGGCCCCATCTTAAATACGTTGGCCAATAAAAAAGCAAGCGGTATCTGGAACAGCCAGAAACCAAACAAGTTTATCCAGGTGGGTGTTTTGCTGTCACCAGCTCCGTTCAAAGCCTGTATCATTACCATGCCAATACCATAAAAAATGTAGCCGCTGCCAATTATTTGTAAAGCAAGGGTACCATAATGGTGTACTTCAGGTTCTTTAGTAAATATGCTGATGATTGGTGATGCAAAGAATATAAACAACACCGTTACCAATGACATGAATATGGCATTGTATTTTGCGGTTAGCAGTACACTCTGCTCTGCCCTCAGTGGTTGCCCTGCACCAAGGTTCTGACCAACCAATGTTGCTGCCGCATTACTCAATCCCCAGGCGGGTAAAATAAAAAACACCACATTTCTTATCGCTACCTGGTAACCGGCACTGGCATCGGTGCTTCCTGTACTTGAAACTAACCAGGCAAGCACAATCCAACTACCGCTTTGAATAAAGAACTGCAATGTAGCCGGCCATGCCACGGTAAACAATGTTTTTACTACCGGCAAATCCCATTTAAAATGTGACCATGTTATCTTAATCGTTCGTTTGCCGCTGAACAGGTGATAACATTGATACAACACACCAATGCCACGACCGATGGTGGTAGCAATGGCAGCCCCTTTCAATCCCAGTTCAGGAAAAGGCCCATAGCCATTAATCAGCATCGGGCATAAAAAAATATTGATGATACTGGCAATCCATAAACTCCGCATTGCCATTGCCGCATCGCCGGCGCCACGAAAAATTCCATTGATAAGAAACAGTAAAATAATAGCAAGGCTTCCGCCAAGCATGATGCGGGTAAACACAGTCCCTTCCCTTATCACATCTTCTTTAGCACCCATAATCCTTAATATATCAGCAGCAAATATTACCCCTGCAACACTTACAAGAATTGTTACGATTAATGCAATAAGCAGGGACTGTGCTCCGGCATGTGCCGCCCCTTCAGGATTTTTTTCTCCAATCCTCCTTGCTACTACGGCCGTTGCGGCGGTACTTAAACCGATGGCAATAGTATAAACCAATGCGATAACTGATTCTGTAAGACCAACAGTCGCCATCGCATTTTTACTGTTGGGCAAATGGCTTACAAAATACATATCCACTACGGCAAACACCGATTCTAGACTTAGTTCAAGAATCATAGGTATGGCCAGTAACACAATAGCCGCCCTGATGCTTCCTTGTGTATAATCATACTCGCCGCCACGCAACGATTGTTTGACGAGTGAAAAAAAATGAGACAGCTTATTAGTATAAATTGGTTGTGACATGAGTAAAAATATAGTCCCCGCCATTATAAGTATGACGAAGAAGGTTGAAAATAAATTAAAATGTAATGAGTATCAGCAACAAGGGGTTGCTATTTTATAAATGGTCCGTAAGTGGCAGGTTCTGTCCCGAGAGCTATCGGGATGGGTTGAACCTTAAAAGAATTTCATATTCGTTTATTTGAAAGAGGAGTGAAGATAGGGGGAAAATTAAAAGGAATACAGGTTGGCCACAGATTGCACAGATTAACACACATAAATACGGAGAAAGAATAAAGCACAAAACATGGCTCAAATATTTTCGTGTCAATTAGTGTGCATTCGTGGTGAAAATAAAAAGCGGCGTCAGCAGCGTTGCTAATCTGTGTACTTCTGTCTTAATCTGTGGCTAACAAAAAGCTGTCGTGCAGCGGCTTTCATTTATAAATCCTATATTTAATTTCAGCTACCCGAAGGAAACTCAAAAACTATAGCTAATGAGCCTTACTCCTTCTCCTCCTCCGGAAGCAGTGCCTGAACAGGCGGTGGCTGCTCCAAGCGATAAATTTTCCCAATTTTTTTCTTTAGATGTATTGCGTGGCTTTGCACTCTTTGGCATTTTAGTTATCAGTATCTGGGAGTTTGGCGGCTTTACCAACAACGAACAACTGGTGTACCACAACGGTACCCATGGCGGCAATTATAAATTAATGACAGCTGTCTCCCTTTTATTTGAAGGGAAAATGCTTTCCTTATTGGCACTGGTGTTTGGCGCCGGTATTCTTTTATTCCTGCAAAAAAAAGAACACCCCGTTGCCATTGGTAATGCCGATGCACATATACGGAGAATGATGTGGTTGATGGCCTTTGGTGTTTTCAATGCGTTTATATTATTATGGCCGGGAGATGTATTGTTTCCTTATGGCGTAATGGGTATCCTGCTTTTTGCATTTACAAGAATGAAAGCCAGGGGTTTTTTTATTGCTGCTATCGTTTGCACTTTAATTTATTGCGGCAAGCAATACTGGAACTATACCGATGATAAAAAGGGTTATAAAAAATATACCGCGGTGATGGAGGTAGAAAAGAAGTTCAAAGCAGATAGCATCAGCCGTGCAAAAAAAGACAGTGTTGACAGAACAAAAGATTCCGTGTTGCTCAAAGACACACTGCTGAAAAATAAACTAAACGATTCGCTGGCTAAAAAGAACGACACCCTCACAAAAAAACAGTCGGAAGAAAAAGGAACCTGGGAGGGAACAATAAAAGGATTGAAGTATGATTCTGCTACTGCGAAAGCGGCCAACAAAACCATCAGGGCCAAATGGAGCAAAGTATCTTATAGCCTGATGTCAAGGTCGCAGCAGAAAGAATCCTTCTGGTTGTACAAGATAGGTATATGGGATATAGGCTCACTTATGTTTCTCGGAATGGCGTTGCTAAGTATTGGTTTCTTCAGTTCCCGTTTTGCTACGTCAAAATATTTGATCATCGCATTAATCGCTATTGCTGCTGGTTTAGCATTAGCCTGGCTACGGGTGAATTTGCAGTGTATCAAACTTGTGGACTATGCGAAGTATATTGAAAAGAAATCTATTCCTTACAATCAGTTTTTCCCGATAGAAAGAATATTAATGGCCACCGGCTATGCATCGTTAATACTATGGCTGCTGCGGATGAAAGTATTCAACTGGTTGTGGAAGGCATTAGCAGCCGTGGGCCGCATGGCTCTCACCAATTATATTTTGCAAACCATTATCTGTACGTTCTTTTTCTATGGCTATGGCTTTGGTTATTTTGGCAGGCTACAGCAATGGGAATTGTATTTTATGGTAGCAGAGATAGTATTGATGCAGGTGGTGTTTTCTGTTTTCTGGTTGCGGTATTATAGCAGGGGGCCGCTGGAATGGTTGTGGCAATGTTTAGTGTACCGGCAATGGTTGCAGAATAAAAAACCAATAACCACAGATAACACAGATTGAATACAGCACAAATAACACAGAAAAAAAGCGACCTAAAATTGCAATGAAAAAACTGTGCTATCCGTGATAATAATCCGTGTAATCTGTGGTTAACCCTTCGATATCGTTTTTGATCCGTACCCTAAACACTATTTAAACTAACACTATGAGTGAGCAGCATATAGCAGGCGCAGCACCGGTAACCGCCGCAGATCGTATCAAGAGCATTGATACTATCCGGGGCTTTGCCTTGTTGGGAATACTGATGATGAACATTCCCGGCTTTGGTATCAATTGGGATTTTTGGTATCCCCTCGTTACCGGGCCACGCCACGGAGGTAATTATTATACGTTCGCCACTGTCTTTACTTTGTTCGAAGGCACTATGCGGGGTTTGTTCTCCATGCTCTTTGGTGCCGGCATGGTGTTATTTATGATGAATAAAAAAGAAGTACCCGGCGAACCCACCGTAGCAGAATATTATTATCGCCGCTTGTTATGGTTAGTATTCTTTGGCTTGGTCAATGCATTTGTAATATTATGGCAGGGTGATATTTTATTTTTCTATGGCTTATGCGGTATGTTGTTATTTGCTTTCCGCAAACTAAAACCAAAATGGTTGCTCATCATCGGCCTTACCTGTGTAGCATTCGCCATGATAAAAAGGCAATGGAACTTTAATGAATTCCGGGACAAAAGGGCCGCCTATACCGAAGCGGTACAAGCCAAAAAAGAAAAGAAAGAACTCTCCTCCGAACAACAGGGAGCTATTGCGGTATGGTCTGAGATTGAAAAAAACCAAAAGCCTGATACAGCAGTTACAAACGATAACCTCCGCAAAATGCGTTCAGGTTATGGTACAATTTTTAATTATTATATCCCTATGAATGTACAGGGAGAAATTGGATATATGTATGGCGACCCCTGGGATATGCTTTGCATGATGTTTATTGGTATGGCTCTCTACGGCTGGGGTTTCTTCAGCAATAAATTAAAAACATCCACCTACGCCATGTGGTTGCTCATTGGCTATGGCATCGGCATACCGGTGGCGTGGTTCATCTTCGATAAATACTGGATGGGCTTTGGCAATCCTGGTGCTTATGCAGATGCGTGGCGGTCATCACATGAGATATTTGGGGAGCTTCGCCGCATACCACTCACTATCGGTCATGCCAGTTTAATTATGTTGATCTTCCGCAGCAATGCAGTACCCTGGCTTATGCGGGCATTAGCCAATGTAGGGCAAATGGCTTTTACCAATTACCTGATTCAGTCCATCATCTGCACAATCTTTTTTTATGGCTATGGTTTTGGTAATTACAACAAACTATATTTTCACCAGCTTTATTATGTAGTGTTTGCCGTCTGGATATTCCAACTTATTTTTTCTTCTATCTGGTTACGGTATTTCCGCTTCGGCCCATTTGAATGGCTATGGCGTTCGCTGACCTACTGGAAATTACAGCCCTGGAGAAAATAAATAAAATAATTTATGGCAACACCCCTTCCACACTTACCAGCTCCACGGGTTGTTGCCTTCCTTTTAATATTTTAAAAAACCTATAGTAAGTAATGATAGTGTAAAAGCACAACTACAAAATTTGCTTGTCAAAAGGACGGTTGTAAACCCAACAGTTCTTTTTAACTACTAACTTGCATTAAACTATATTCAGAAAATAAGCACAAAATAATTTTATCGTTAAAGAAAATAACAACAGCTCCATTCACGATGAACAGCTTCCGCCAACAATTCGATACTGATGGATATCTTGTTCTTGATAACTTTACCACAACTGCTGCCTGCGATGTATTAATGAAACGGGGGCAAGAGCTGGCAATGGAATATAACTATGATGGGCAGGCTTCCATCTTTCAAACCAATGAACAACGCCGCACCAGTGATGATTATTTTCTCAACTCCGGTGATCGTATTGCTTTCTTTTTTGAAAAAGAAGCTTTTAATTATTCTGGAAAATTAAAGAACGATCTTTTTCATTCCCTCAATAAAATAGGCCATGCACTGCATGATTTGGATCCGGTGTTTGATACATTCTCCCGTTCACCACAGATGAGACAACTGGCTGCCGGCCTTGCATTGGGTGACTATCTTATTATTCAAAGTATGCTCATCTTTAAACATGCAAGAATTGGCGGTGTTGTTGACATTCACCAGGATGCAAGTTTTCTGTACACCGAACCGGGTTCTTGTATCGGTTTTTGGTTTGCCCTGGAAGATGCTACTATTGAAAACGGTTGCCTGTGGGCCAAACCCGGCGGACATAAAACAACGTTGCGTTCATGGTTTAGAAAAAAAGATGGCGGCGGCACCGAAATGATTATGCTGGATAATAAACCTTATTCCATGGAAGGCATGATACCGCTGGAAGTAAAAAAAGGCAGTTGTATTGTACTGCACGGATTACTGCCTCATTATAGTTTGCCCAATACCAGTGGAAAATCAAGACAAGCTTATTCGATTCATACCATCAACCGGCATGCACACTACCCTCCAACAAACTGGTTGCAGCGGGACTGGAAGGAACTAAAGGGATTTTAAAAATTACGTTACAATTTTTTATCTTACGTGTATGCAAGAAAAATATATTCCCGGTATTTATAACTACTGCGACCGATGGTGTGAACGTTGTACGTTTACCACCCGCTGCCGGAATTTTGAAAGTACCGTCAAACTTTCATCGGAGCAATTGGATATGAGTAATAAAGCTTTTTGGGATAATATCTCTTCCAATTTTCAAAATGCAATTCAACTTTTATATAAGGCTGCCAAACATCATGGCATTAACCTGGATAATGTAATGACAAAAAAGGAAGAAGCTGAATACGAAGCAAAACAAAACTCCGTTCGTAAAGCGGCAAAAAACCATTTGATTACAAGGGTGTGCAAACAATACCGCAGCCTCGTTATGCCCTATTTAGAAAAAAATGAAGATATGGTGAATAAGGCAAGGGAACTGGTAAGTCATCTGCATCTCGGCATTGCATCAGAAGAAGAAGTGGTGCATACAATGGCCGCACTTGGCGATTGTTTCGAAATCATTCAATGGTATTTATTTTTTATTGAAGCCAAACTTCAACGGGCATTACAGGGAAAAATGGAAGGCGAAGAACGGGAGGTGGAGAATGGTTTTTCAAAAGATAGCGATGGCAGTGCCAAAATTGCATTGATTGGAATTGAAAGGAGTATCAGTGCATGGTCAGGTATTTATGAAAAGCAACCCATATCAGAAGATATGGCTTTGAAAGCACTTGCATTACTAAGTCAGTTAAAACAAAAAACACTGGAAGAATTTCCGGTTGCAATGCAATTTATCAGGCCGGGTTTTGATACTTAAAAACAAGAAACGATTTTCCTTGTTCGTATTGGCAGTGTTTGTAAAACAAAGAATACCCAGTCGCAATGCTTCCACCTCCCCACCGCTATTTCATTCTCAATAAGCCTTACAACATGGTATCCCAGTTTGTAAGCACCCATGTGGTCAACTTACTCGGGGATATAGGTTTCAATTTTCCTGAAGGGATACATGCCATAGGACGGTTAGATAATCTCTCTGAAGGGTTATTGCTACTGACAACGAATAGGAAAGTAACCCGGTTGTTATTTGAAGGAAAAGTGCCACATAAAAGAACCTACCTCGTACTAGTCAACCATGCCGTAACAGAAGAAAGATTGCAGTCACTAAGAGACGGAGTATCATTTCGCATAAGAGGTGGTGAATATTATACATCTACCCCCTGCGAAGCCGAAATAACATTGCAACCAGAAATCTCCTTTCCTTCTCCGTATGTGATGGCTCAACATATTCCTTACACCTGGTTACGCATCACTCTCACCGAAGGTAAATTTCACCAGGTGCGAAAAATGATGGCGGCTATTCACCATCGTTGCAAACGATTAATAAGAGTAGGCATTGAAGATCTGGCGTTAGGAGATTTACAGCCGGGCTGCATAAGGGAGATAACTGAAAAAGATTTTTTTGAATTGCTTAAGATTGAGCAATAATTTCCCGTAAGCCCGGAAGTTGGAATCGGATTACAGCAGAGTAAACAGAACGGCGTTCTATTAATCCTTAGCCATTTTATAGCACCGTCTCAAACTTTTGAATAATTTCTGAATAATATCAATTAAATTGTTTTCAAATCAACTACATGAAAAAGTTAACTCAACTGCTTATACTGTCGGCCATTATTGCCAGTTGTGGTTCTAAATCGGGGAGCAAAGATGCCGGTACTGCAAATACAGACTCAACCGGTACTACAGCCACTTCTGAAAAAA
>JBKJIX010000157.1:0-5969 GCA_046598205.1 Chitinophagaceae bacterium | reverse complement strand
GGAAATATTTATAAATAACTGGTGTGTTACATCCGCCTCATACACTTTTCGGCCTGCCATATCCCATACTGCCAGCTTTGCGTTGTTGTGCTGGCCGGGGTTTTGAAATTGCAGATAGGTATTTACCGGGTTGGGAAAGATGTTTAATTGTTTTATTGGCAGTGATAGGTTTCCCACGGGTGTTGTCAATAAACTGCTATCCATTATGATATTCTCATCGCCTGGCTGGTATTGGGTAAAAGCAAAATAGACCAGCATCATCTCATCGGTTGTTGCTTCACCAAGATTTACCATTTGCGGTGGCGAGTTTGGATTATGTGTATTAGACGATGTATTATTATACGTAGCAAAAGCTTTCAATGTACTTCCACCATCTACAATTACCGGCCGCTGAAAATAATATTGACCCTGCCAGTGAAAATCCCATTTCGGAATATCAATAAAACGAATCGTATCACCTGTTGGCTTAATGGCATAGCTCTTAACAGACTGACCAATCAGGTGCATATGCGGAGCTACTGCTAATAAAGTTACCTTTGCAAAAGTTGGCAATAAAAAACGTTCTTCAAAAGTTTTTATCTGGTTAGCCGGAATACTCAATGGCCCGTTTATCAATGTGGGTGCATAATGATTAAGTATGGGCTCTATCCGCACATCTCTTGCTGCGGTGTTATTATTATAATACAAACGGACCTTGGTACTGTCAAGCCGGCCACTGCTGCCAGCAGGATAATGCACTTGTATTACCAGATCAGAATTGGCATAGATTCTTTTTCCAAAAGTGGCGGGCAATTTTTTTACCGAAGTTCCGGGTACCCAGGCATCCACTAAAATCGGGTTGTTAATTCCTATGCCACCAAAACTTGTATACCCCGGCCCTGGGCTTGCATTGTCCAGCAACTGGGCAGCATGGTTGGCACTTGTATCCTGATACACCAGCACATGATGCACTATAGCAGAATTGCCCGGCACTACTTCGATAGCAGAAACAAATTTTCCATTGGCCAAACGCAACGGTAAAACAAAGCATTGATAAATATCGGAAGTGGATGCAGTGCTGGTGTAGTTAGGTATTTTCAATACAGTATCCGCTATACCAAGTGAATTGGTTACCGGTGGGGGTGGTGCAGGTGCATTAGCAATATTGCCTGATGGTGCTCCATTATTTACCCAGTTTACAATCGAACTTATTTCCGCAGTGCTCAGGGTTCTTGCCCCGGTAAAGTGAACATAGCTGTCATCTGGCGGCCAGGGCGGCATTTTCTTAGTGGCTACAGCATTGCGAATAGAAACCCGGTAATTAAAAGCATCTGAATAAGTTAATAGTGAAAATGGCGCAATGCCCTCAGGCCGGTGGCAAGATGCACATTTTGAAAAAAGCACCGGAGCAATATTTTCCGCCCATGTCTGGGAAAAAACTTTTTCTGAAAAAAAAAAGAAAATAGAAAAGGAGAAACTTTTTCATGATGAACAGACTTTATAAAAAGCAATTTACGAAAAAATGGCCTATACTTTTTCTGCAACAAGGTAGGCCCTGGGTTCACCTACAGTAAATTTTTTCCGTCCGGGAATGCTATACACTTCTTTTAGATGCAGGCCAGTCTCTTTCAGCATTGCTTCCATTTCATTAATGGAAAAAATATAATCAATACCCGTCTTAATCTCTGTTTTACCATCCGGGAAAATAGTTTCGCTTTCAGTTTTGATGCGGGTAGGATGGAACAATAGCTTACCGTCATTAATAAATTTTACATCCCCAATCCGGCTCCAGCTTTTTTCTTTAAAATCTTTAAAAGCTATTTCTGCAATGGACCAGCTATTTATTAATAAATGTCCGCCGGGCTTTAGATGAGATGAAATATTAGTAAGGAGCTTAACGGTATCTGCTGCATTAAAAAAATTAAGGCTGTTGCCCATGCAAAGGGCCAGGTCAAACACATCATCAATTGTATAATTAATTACATTTTCCTGAATGGCCTTTAGCGGTAACTGTTCTTTTTCCGCTACTTCGTTTATCTCTTTAATATAATCGCCAAGGTTGTCTACTGCTGTTACATTCATGCCTTTCTTAGCTAATGCAATGGCATGTCGTCCATAGCCACACATCAGGTCAAGTACTTTACTCCCTGGTTGCAGTGTAAAGTAGGGCAACATAAAATCAACTTCTTTCACCGTCAATTCATCAGGAATCAGGCTACGCCATATTTCCTTATAATGGCCATCAAAAAATGTATCGTTGATATTTGACATACATGAGTTTTAGAAGAAATCATATCCGAACAGGGTTTTCGCAACTCCCTCTCTCCTCGGGAGAGGGTTGGGGTGAGAGTAAGGGCGGGCCTATTCCAACAATTTATTCCTCATTGCATACATCACTAATCCTGCAATGGTTTTAGCTCCCACTTTTTGTTTCATATTCTGCCGGATGGTTTCAATGGTGCGGGGACTTAAAAAAACATCTTTTGAAATTTCTTCTGTTGTTTTATCCTCGGCAATCAGTTTCAGGATTTTTATTTCCTTTTCAGAAAACTTTACCGGGTTAGGATAAAACTGCCGGACCGATTTTTTATGCTGCAATTTTAGAAGCACAGCTTTATTCACCAGTTCATTAAAATAGAAATCATCATTCATGCAGGTAAGGATGGCCTGGTATATTTCTTCGGGGTCAGTAGTCTTGGTCAGATAGGCATTAGCCCCCATCTCCATCATCCGGGTTATCATCTCCTGGTCATCGTACATAGTCAGTACAATAATCTTCAGGGCTTCATACTCCTTACGGATAAGGCTGATGGCATTAATACCGTCCACTTCTGGCATACGGATGTCCATCAGTATCACATCAGGAAGTTTGAGCTGGAGTTTATGCTGCAGGTCTTTTCCGTCTTCAGCCTCCCAGATAATTTTCAGGTATTCTTTATCTTTAAGTGCCATACGAATTCCATCACGAAAAATCTGGTGGTCATCGGCAATCGCCACTTTTATAATCTGAGACATTGAGGTATTGGTTTTAGCAGTTAATTTAATGGGGTAACGAGTGTTGAGTAAAAGTACTCTTTTTTTAGTATAAACTGCAATCAGAGAAAATTCTTTTTAATCCTAACTTATTAGAAATCAGTTGACCTGATTCTGTTCTGTTGAAAACCCCACAACTCTTCTGCCAAAGAAAAGAAGGATCAGCAATTTGATAAAAGATAAAAATTTCTCGATCTTTCAATTTGAAGTACGAAAAACATTATTCTGTATAAAGCAATTTCCATTTTTGAAACTTGATTTAATTAGTTACAAATAATAGTGTTTTGCCTGTCGGGTTGCATTTAAAGCCACCAACGGACACGGCTCGGCAATGTGGAAATGTTTGAAAATCTTCAGCCCATATCCGAAGCTAAATTAATAAATAAACATCATCAGGCTCTAATATCTTTCGCTTAACAGGCATTTTTCGAATGTATAACTTTCGCTTCGGTCTGCATAAACGGTAACCCGATAGCTATCGGGTGCCACAGCCCTCACTTGCAAAGTCATCTGACACATCGCCTAGGAATGTTTATTGTTGGAGACTTGGATGAGAAGGAAAAAGAATTTGCAGAGATTGATAAATGTATGGAGGTGTTGATAAAATGAAAGGTTTCTTTTTCTGTGGATCCTAAAAATTATATGTAAGCGTCGGTGTAAGCGTTATTGCTTCTAATGTACTTACCGAGATTAAATAATAGACCCTGATTTTAAGACCAGCTTCGATTTTTGTATCAATTTTTTTCGTAAAATGTAAGCCGCCAAAAACGCCTCCTTCTTGAAGTTTAAAATGTTTGTAATCTCGTTCTTGAATTATTACTTGGTTACTGAAATTTTCAATTGAAATTTCTTGCTGATGTGAATTTGCAATAACAAAGCCAATATGATATTTCAGAGAGGGATTTGATTTTTTGAATTTTCTTTCATAAGCAACTTGATAGAAATCGTTTGTGTGCCTAATGTTAAAATATTGGATATAAATATCTACCCCATTAATATTCCCCTCATAATTTTTTTCACCTTTATTACTACTTCTCGAATAACTAAATAACAAAGATGACGAATTATTTAAGTGATATTTTAACTCAACGCCACCTATAGTGCCCAGAAAATCTTTGTTGTAAAAATTTGTTTTGTTTGAAGGCCCATTAGATTCGTCATATGAACGTACAAAGAAATTACCGTTTAATCCATAGTTACATTCGATAGAAAGTTTGTTTTTTTTTTGACTTTCTGCAAGTAGCGGTATGCTAAGGAAAAATATATATAAAATATAGCTTTTCATAAATAAAAAATTAAAAGACTTGGGGGCTCAGCCCCCAAGTCCAATCTTTAAAAATATGTTCTATCGTTCAAAGTGAAACTTACATTACCATTTTTATCCCTTACGGGCCAGTCATTTTTCATTTCGCCTTCTAAGTTAGTTCGATTAAGAATAAAGAAAACATCCCGATTGTAATTAGTTTGTCTAATAATAGCATCATCGGACTTAAAGCTGATCGTAAACCCAATAGGGGCAGTTACAATCACTCCAGGCTGTCCACCAGCTGGAGGCCATGTTAAGGTAGTTGTAACAGTAGCTGAAAATGTTGAACTATTTCTATTATCATCCTCGTATATTGCCAAATTTTGTTGGAAATTTGATCCCTCCCAATCTCCATCCCACTCAATAGAATAGTCTACAAAATATTCATGCCTGATATTATATCTACTAATACTCGGTTGGTCAACAGGCACAACCACATCAGCTTGTACTTGCCCATCTAAAACTTTCAAAAACCCGTCAGCTCTTGTGAACTTAATTTCAGAACCTCCGCCATTACCAGTAAAGCTTATAAATTTGTCGTATTGATGTTTGCACCTTACATCACCAATATAAACTTGTTTAACTTCTCTTGGTAAATTTGGCAGATCAATTGGAGGGCCAGGAGGAAAGGCTACATTTTGAATTGAAGGCACATTGTATGGTTCTACTCCATTTACACCTACAATATGTAAAGGATATATTTCGGCATACTCATCATTTACAAGAACTTGCACATAGTTTTGTAGAATACCATTTACATAGTATGGTTGACTTCCCCAACCTTCATCTGCATCAGCGGTTGCAGTTGCAATGCTTGTTATTGGTTCATATGTACCACCTCCAGTTGGTAAAAATTGCTCAGAATAAGGGAAATAAATTGAAACTTGGTCACCCTGTGCAGTTGCTACTGAATTTGCAGTGGTAGAATTTAAACCATCAAGGAATTGCTTAAATGATGGGTCATTTTTCTTGTTTACTTGTCCCCAAAAATTGTCAGCAAATTTGTTTAGGCTAACATTCCATTTTCCTGAAAGTGCTTTAAATCTATCTACTTTGCTTAACCGACTATCTACCAGATAAATTAAATCTTTAAGCAAAACAGATTCATCTGTGTAAGCTTTTGAATATATAGCTGCATTCACAACCTTCAAGTTTGATTTGTCTTTGTATAGCTCTTTTAATATTTCAGTAACTTTTCCAAGATTCTCTACCAAAAGTTTCTCTTCATGGGTGGAAGGTGTTTTAAATACTTTGGCCAGATCAACTTCTTTTTTATTAGTTTGTTCTTGTTTACTGGAATAATCTTTTTTGCAACTTGCCACAAAGAATAGTAGTGTGGCATAGAGAATTAATTTTATTTTTTTCATATTTCAATGATTTTGTATAAAAAGGAATTGTTTTCTTAAAGTTCTTGAAACATTTCTGGCGGGTCCTTTCCTTTAAGAATAACAAATAGTGTTTTCTCCATAATCGGTGCAAGATATTTTGCCTACCCTGCCACCACCATGAGAAAACCCTCATGAAAAAAATGTTCTTTCCTGACATGTTGCTGTTGTAAACAACAAACCGGCTGTTGTTTTTCCCGCCTCAAAGAGCTGCTTTCAACAAAATTGGCGGTGTTTTTCGGAAAACCAATCAGGAAAAAAACATT
>JBKJIX010000217.1:0-20445 GCA_046598205.1 Chitinophagaceae bacterium | reverse complement strand
TTTCAATCTTACTCCATTGATCGTTCATACTATGGAAGAATATGCGGAGAGGATTGCAAGGGATTTAAAAATACAAGGTCTGATTAACATCCAGTTTGCCATTAAGAATGATAAAGTATATGTGATAGAAGCAAATCCCCGTGCATCCAGAACAACGCCATTTATTGCTAAAGCCTACCAGATACCTTACCTGAATGTAGCCACCAAAATAATGATGGGTACACATAAATTAAAAAACTTTACGTTTGAGAAAAAACTAAATGGTTTTGCTATTAAAGAACCGGTATTCTCTTTTAATAAATTTCCTGGTGTAAACAAAGAGTTAGGCCCTGAGATGAAGTCAACAGGAGAAGCGATACGTTTTATCAAAGATTTGAGAGATCCTTATTTCCGGCAGTTGTATAAAGACAGGAGTATGTATTTGAGTAAGTAAAATTATATCTTGTTGCTTAATGATTTGCTTAACCGCTGAAGTTTATCATTATAAAAATTCAGATATAGTTCCTGCATATCAGCAGCCAGAAAGCTTTGACTTACTAACTGTTCTACTTGTTCCTTTTTGGATAAAAAATTTGCCATGAAAGCCTGTATCCTTTTGGGCACTAATCCAATTTTTATCCCAAAGTCATAGAAATCATCATACGCATGATAACCGTAATGACTGAAGCTGGTATGTTTATAATCATCTTCATACAACCGGTCATCTAATCCAAAATCGCCATCATTGATGTGCAGGCGGGTGCAAAGTAAATCATATGCCGGAGCCAATTGATACAAACCATCCTGGTAGTAATCAATAACAGAAAAATTTTTTAAATGGGCATCGCCATTACTAAAGAGGTAATTAAACACAGCCAGTTGAAATAATTTTTCTTTGGCTATTGCAGCTACTGGTAAATATTGCTCAATAGCGGTCGCCATTACCGAATAACTTCCTTCATATTTATAATTTTTGTTGCCCGTCTCGCTTGTTTTATTCAGCAGGCTGGCAAAATCTTCTTTCAGGCAACGGTTGCCATCAGGCATTACATCGAAGCGTTTGGTAATGTATGCCTGTTCACCATCACCAAAAAAAATAATAGCATTTTTTGCTACATCCATTTTATATACCTGTGCCGCCAGTTGCATAGTAATGTGCTCATTTGCCGGGGCGGCTTCTATATTATCTAGGTCGGCAGGTATAGGTTTTAAAATATATTCACCACCAGTGGCAGTAAGCTGTAAAATATTTTTTTTTAATCGTAAAGAAGCTTTTTCCTGTACCCCTGATATAGAAATCCTTGCCCTGTTATCGGTAAACAATTTTCGTTGCTCTTTTTTAGCATCTGTAACAATGTATGGAAGTATATGTGATACTTTTTTTCCCTTGAATACATTGCGCAAGGCAGCGGGGCTATACGTTGTATAACCTTCTTTTAATGTACTTGGGCATTTAGTAATTGTGTTCATCTTCCGTTATTTCCTCCACCCTTATAGCACCAATAGTTTCCAGTGCTGTTGTTTTTAATAAAAATTCAAAATGATCTTCTTCATCAATTTTTAAAACCTGGCTTTGGAGCTTTTTATTGCTACCCTCACTCAGCAGGTTAAAAAAGAAAGGAAATAATATTTTTGAAAAGTAGATACGCTTCGTTTTGGGAAGTGTAAGACTAATAGCCGGCAAACCGGGATTAGCATAATATCCCTCATCATACATAAACTGGTAAGTGCCGTCATCCAATTTTGAAATAATGCCTGCGAATAACTGGTTATTATATACTTTACCTGCCTTCATTTATCCAATTATTTATCATCACTCATTTTTTTGTTGAGCACCTGCAACTCCAATCCCAGCATATCCGCCACTTTCATCCAATTGGCAATAGCCACACCGGGTTTCCCTTTTTCTATAAAACGAACCGTTGTGTCGCTCAAACTGGTAACGGCAGCTACTTCCTGTTGTGTAAGTTTTAGCAACTCCCTTCTTTTGGTTATTTGCTGTCCTAATTTTATTAATTCATCCATAAAAACACAAAATAAGTGGTATTGTATGGTTTTTGCATTGCTACACAAATTTATACTCAAAATATTTAGTAAAACGAAGAATACTACTGTTTTTACATAATTTTTTGAAATATACAGTAATTATACGCTTATAACCGTAGTATTCCACGGATAATGATTGACTTTTAAAGGGACAAGTGAATAAGCTAAAAAGGGTTGACTAGTTCCTAAAATGAAAGTTATCTGCCCCGGTAAAATGAGAACTGCATTCTTGCGCCAATTGTATAAAAAAGAAGTGTTTTTTGTAATAGGCTACCCAAAAAATACGTCTGATAGCCAGCCAATGCTGGCGACATTTTTATTTTTATCTTTCTGTTATGAACAGAGAAATTCAATCCCTCATCAGCCGCTTAGAAAATGTTAACAGCGGTGAGCCCTGGTTTGGCCGGGCTGTGTTTATAATACTGGAAGAAGCAGATGCAAAAAAGGTTTATATAAAGCCCAACAATACAGAGCATTCTTTAATTGAACTGCTATACCACATGATAACCTGGGCTGATTTTACATTGAAGAGAATTGAAAAAGATAAAATAAAAGACCTGGCGACGGCTGAAGAACTGGATTGGAGAATAATCAACCCTAAAATAAATACCTGGAAAAAAGGGTTGGCTGAATTCAAAACTCTCCATAAAAAAATAATTACCCTTTTACATAAGAAGGATGATGATTTTTTAATTGAAACTGTTGACTACCGGAAATATAATTTCCGGGTTCTGTTGAATGGAATGATTGAACACAATATTTATCACTTGGGGCAGATTGCTTACCTGAAAAAGATGCTTGATTAGCCTGAGCCTATACCCGGAAAGTATTATTGCCTGTAAATAATTAGCTTATTATCTTTCAACATGGCTTTGTACGGTTCCAATTTCTGGAAAAAATCTCCATTTGTCAAATTATTGCTGGCAACAATGGCCGGCATCATGGTGCAGTGGCGTTTTCAAATCAGTATCAACACCTGGTGGGTTATTCTAAGCATTTCCTTAGTCGCTTTACTTAGCTTCTTTATTATTCCTTTTTTCAACCGGTTCAGGTTTGCTTTCATCAATGGAATTGTTACCAGCATCCTTTTCTTTTGCATCGGTGCCATGCTGGCTTGGCAAAAGGATATAAGAAACAACAAACAATGGCTGGGAAATTTCTATAAAGAACAAAATGCTCTCCTTGTTACTTTAGATGAACCGCCGGTAGAGAAAACAAAATCCATAAAAGCTAATGCAACTGTCAGCTACTTATTACAAGACGGGAAATCTATTCCTGCAAAAGGAAAGATTATTCTTTATTTTAAAAAGGATTCATCGCTGCAATTGGCTTATGGGTCACAAATACTTTTTAAAAAGCCATTACAGGAAATAAAAAATTCTGGGAACCCCGGTGGGTTTGACTACAAAAGATATTCGCTTTTCCAGGGCATCACCCACCAGGTTTATTTGAAAACAGATGAATTTGAAGTGTTGAATGGAAAGAAAGAAAACTGGTTCAGGAAATTTATATACTCTTCCCGTGAAAAAGTATTGACTATACTTCGCACCAATATTAAAGGTGATAAGGAGTTGGGCCTTGCCGAGGCTTTGTTGATTGGCTACAAGGATGACCTTGAACAATCGCTGGTACAATCGTACACCAACACCGGAGTAGTGCATATTATCGCTATTTCCGGTCTTCATCTGGGATTAATTTACTGGTTGCTTGCTCTTATGCTTAAGCCCTTAAAAAAGAAACGAAGTACAAAGTGGCTCAGTCCCATTCTAATCATCACCGGTTTATGGCTATTCAGTTTACTGGCTGGTGCTCAGCCTTCTATTCTTCGTTCAGCACTAATGTTTACTTGTATAGTGCTGGGTGAATCACTTTCCAAGAAAACATCTATTTATAATACGATGGCTGTTTCAGCTTTTATTTTACTGTGCATTAATCCTTACTGGTTGTGGGATGTTGGCTTTCAACTCTCCTATGCAGCAGTGTTAAGCATTATCATTTTCATGCGGCCAATCTATAACTGGTTTTATATCAAAAACAAAATACTTGACTTCTTGTGGAAACTGAATGCCGTTACCCTGGCTGCGCAAATACTGACAGTCCCTTTAAGCATTTACCACTTTCATCAGTTTCCTAATTTTTTTATACTAACTAATTTCCTGGCAGTGCCTTTGTCCAGTGCTATTTTGCTGGGAGAAATTTTGTTATGTGTCATTTCATTTATTCCTGCTGTAGCAATGCTGGTTGGCAAACTTATATCCTGGCTTATCTGGCTGATGAATACTTATATTGAAAGAATTGAAACCATCAGGTTCTCACTATGGGATGGGTTACAAATAAGTATTCTACAAGCTATCTTATTAGTTCTGTTTGCAGTCGGTATCAGCTATTGGTTGATGGAAAAATCAGGAAGAGGCTTAAAGCTTGGTTTACTTAACTTACTTGGCTTTGTTGCATTACGTTCGTTTTCATTTGTGCAAAGCAATCAGCAACAGAAAATCATTGTCTATAATGTGCCCCAGAAAAGAGCCATTGACATTGTAAATGGGAGAAATTACTTCTTTATTGGTGATAGTGATTTATTATACAACGATTTTGCCCGCAACTTCCATTTAAAACCATCCAGGATATTATACAGGATAAAAGAAGTTGATAGTCTTGATAATTTGCTGGTTCATGAAAATTATCTGACTTACGGGAACAAACGTATATTATTATTGGACGAATCTTTCTCATTTACCCTGCAAGAGCCAAAACCATCAATTGATTTACTGGTAATCTCCAAAAATCCAAAAGTATATATGAAGAAACTGGCCGCTTCATTAGATATAAAACAAGTTGTCTTCGATGGCTCTGTACCCGCATGGAAAACTATTTACTGGAAAAAAGATTGTGACTCCTTACATATTCCCTGGTATGATGTAACGATGAAAGGGGCTTTTGTGATGAAGTTGCATTAATTTACTTTTAGAAATTTATTAAATGAAGCTACTACTAACATATTTTCTTTGCATAATTTGTCTTGGGTCTTTTTCACAATCGGTGACTGATACAATAAATGAAAAAGACGCAAGAAGACATATTAATTACCTGGCAGCTGACAGACTGAAGGGAAGGGTAAATTATACAAAAGAGCAATTAGAAGCAGCCAACTATATCAGCAAAGAATTTACCAGTTATGGTTTGCAACCGCAATCGCCTTATACCTGTTTCTATCAACCCTTCTTAACCTCACCCGACTATACAATGCCAGCCGGTTTAGCCTGTGATACACTTATTGATAAAGTGCTTTACAATGTGGTGGGAGTATTACCCGGCAAAAGCAAGTCCGATGAAATAATAATTTTTTCGGCACACTATGATCATGTAGGTGATGAGTCATTTGAACAAATATTTAACGGAGCAAATGATAATGCTTCAGGTACTGCTGCAGTATTGATGCTCGCCAACTATTTTTCTATCCGGCATGATAATGAACGAACTATTGTTTTTTGCCTGTTTGCAGGTGAGGAACTGGGGCTGCTGGGTTCTTCTGCTTTTGTAAAAAAGATAGCAGACCCCGATAAAATAAAAGCTGTTATTAATATTGAAATGATAGGGAGTACAAACTATACCGGGAAAAATGGATTTTTTGTGACAGGTTCGGATTATTCGGATGTGGCTGCTATTTTAAAAAAGAACCTTACAGGTGAAAAAGTGAAATTAAGAAGTGAAGGGGCAGATGTGAAAGGACTCTACTACCGGTCGGATAATTATCCATTTGCCAAAAATGGCATACCTGCTCACACTATTATGTGCAGTGATGATAAAGACCCCTGCTACCACAAACCTTGTGATGATGCAAAGTATATTGATATAAAAAACATGACAAGGATTACCAAGGCAATTGCAAAAGGTAGTGCCACTCTCATAAGCGGCGGAGATACACCACGAAGTATAAAGTTGTAGCGGTTTAAAATTTTACAAAGTCACAGACTAAACATAACTACCCTCTATTTTAATATTTATCAAAATAGAACTGTTTATCTCACCGGGCCGGCTTTGTCAGACCTGGCTGTTAAGTATTAAGTTTGCGGCCACCCGGCAGGGAAGAAGAATTGGAATTAGTTGGTGGGGGACACGAACCAGGGTGTAGGGAAAATCATTGCAAATAAGGGTCGGGACGCTGTAAGCGGCCTGAATCGTAAAATTGAAAAACATCTAAACCAGGTTCAGGCCGCCAAAGCGTTCCGACCAGGGTTTAATAAACATACAATTATGCACTTCTTTAAAGACGAGTTTTATCATGTTTATAACCGGGGTAACAATAAACAGGTTATATTTTTTAAGCCGGAAAACTATCTTTTCTTCTTAAAAAAAGTAAGGGTTCAAATACTGCCCTGTTCTGATATAGTTGCCTATTGTCTAATGCCCAATCATTTTCATTTTATGCTTCGGGTAAATGAAAATGGTATGCAGAAAAGAAATCCCTTTGGCGAGAAGTCCATGCAAGAGTTGGCTTACCGGATCGGTATATTGCTGAGCAGCTACTCGCAGGCTATTAATAATCAGAATAACACAACAGGTTCATTGTTTCAGCAAAAAACAAAAGCAAAAATTTTATCCGAAACAGATAATGGGGCGAGGATAAGTTATTTTGAACAATGCTTTCATTATATCCACCAGAATCCTGCTAAGGCCAAATTGGTAAATACTTTGGACGGATGGCCCTATTCTTCGTATCCGGATTATATTGGTTTAAGAAACGGAACGCTGTGTAATAAAGATATATTCCCTTTGCTTACGGGATTAAATGCAGAAGATATTAAGAGCAGGACAATGGAAAAAATTGATGAAAAGATATTGGAAAAAATTTTTGAATAATGAGGCCAAGTCGGGACACTTGCAGCGGACTGAATCATAAAAGCAGTAATGCCATTAAGGGCTTTTAGAGTTA
Source organism: Chitinophagaceae bacterium (assembly GCA_046598205.1). Lineage (GTDB taxonomy): Bacteria > Bacteroidota > Bacteroidia > Chitinophagales > Chitinophagaceae > JJ008. The sequence goes on along the minus strand of JBKJIX010000217.1, from coordinate 13,487 downwards.
CGACGATAACGGAACGGTTAAAGGTTCAGGCCACATTATAGCATACTTTCTTTCACCACTTGAAACGGTTCAGGCCGCTTACAGGTTACTTTCTTTCACCACTTGAAACGGTTCAGGCCGCCAAAGCGTCCCGACCCTGTTTACACCGGGCACTTCTCATGATAATTCACTAATTCAATCGGCGTTTTCTCAAATTCATAACCACCATAGGTTTTTGCAATATCATCAAACACGGCGTTGATTTCTCCTTCAGTAGTGAGGGTAACTAATTTATTGCGGAACTCTTTTATATTAGGCAGCCCTTTTAAGTAATTGGCATAGTGACGACGCATTTCATTAATGCCCACCACCGGGTTTTTCCATTCGATGGATTTTTTTAAATGCTTGCGGCAAACAAATAAACGGTCTTCAATAGTTGGTGCCGGTAAATGCTGGCCTGTTTTTACAAAATGTTTTATCTCGTTAAATATCCAGGGGTAGCCGATAGCGGCACGGCCAATCATAATGCCATCTACACCGTAACGGTTTTTATATTCAACAGCCTTTTCCGGTGAATCAATATCGCCATTACCAAAAATCGGCATAGTGATTCTTGGATTATTTTTTACTTTACCGATCAATGTCCAGTCAGCTTCGCCTTTGTACATCTGTGAACGGGTACGGCCATGTATGGCCAATGCTTTAATACCAACATCCTGCAACCGTTCGGCCACTTCTTCAATGTTTCTTGTGTTATCATCCCAGCCCAATCTTGTTTTTACAGTAACAGGCAATGAAGTTGCTTTAACAACAGCCGAAGTTAACCGCACCATCAAATCAATATCTTTTAATACACCTGCACCGGCTCCTTTCAACGCTACTTTCTTTACCGGGCAGCCAAAATTGATGTCTAACAAATCGGGATTGGTAACTTCTACAATTTTTGCAGCCATAGCCAGACTGTCTTCATCGCCACCAAAAATCTGGATGCCGACAGGCCGTTCATAATCGAATATGTCGAGTTTCTTGCGACTTTTGATTGCATCTCTTATCAGTCCTTCGGAGGAAATAAATTCGGTGTACATCAGATCGGCTCCATTATCCTTGCACACAGCCCGGAACGGGGGGTCGCTTACGTCTTCCATCGGTGCCAGAAGCAGCGGAAAGTCAGGAAGTTGTATGTTGCCAATCTTTACCATTCAAATATCATTTACCTATTTTTGAACCTGCAAATTTACAATCTAAACAGCAGAGTTACTAATGAAATGAGCAATACTATTTATTACCAACCGGGAATGAATATTTAAAGCAAATTTCATGTGGCAGATAAAATAATGATATACACATGAAAGGATTATTAAAAGCAAAATCTCCCGGAACACAGTTTCTTATCCTCATCAGCATTGCTTTAGCCAGTTTTTTCCTTATCGGCATAGTAGGAACAGTAGTGTTATCGAAAATATCGGGTATGAGCCTGGAAACAATGAGTGATAGCTCGAAATGGGACTATAACAGTCCCACCTTAATTACCGTTATCAGGGGAATGCAGATAATCCAGTTCGTTAGTTTATTTCTTATTCCAACTTTTATTTGCGCCTGGCTTTTTAGTACGGATAGCAAAAAATATCTTGGTTTGAAAAAGCCATCTCACATGGCTTATTTTGTAGTGGCAGCGGGAATATTGTTATTGTCGCTTCCTTTGGTTAGTTTTTTGGGTGAACTCAACCGCAATGTTCAGTTTCCTGCAGGTATTGCCAACTGGATGAAAGATCAGGAAGCAGACGCCGCTAAAACCATCAAGGCATTATTATCACAGCATACCATCAAAGATTTATTACTGAATATCGTTTGCATTGCCGGCCTCGCTGCTGTTGGTGAAGAGTTATTATTCCGGGGTGTGGCGCAACGGTTGCTTATTAAATGGTTCAAAAGTCCCTGGGTGGGTATCATTATTTCTGCCTTTCTTTTTTCTGCCATGCATGTGCAGTTTTATGGGTTTCTGCCACGGTTTGTGCTGGGCATTTTACTCGGCACCGTTTATTGGTATAGCGGCAGTTTGTGGACGGCTATCCTTGCACACTTTGTGTATGATGCTGCCCTTATCGTACTGGTTTATTTCAATCCCGAATCATTGAATGATGAAAATGCGTTGAACCTTTCAAACATTGCAGTGGGTGCGGCTATCAGTTTAGCATTGGTGGTGTTTCTTGTTATCTGGATGAAAAAGAAATCAATCGTTACTTATGAGCAAGTGTATGCAGAAGATAAACAGATAAAGGATCATCCATTTGATTTTGAATAATTATGGCTTTTAACTTCCAGGTATTTAAAACAAGGGCATTAACCGCCATTGTATTTGCAGCCATCATGCTGACAGGTTTGCTATGGAATCACTGGAGCTTTTTCATATTATTTTCTATCATTCATTTTGGCTGCTGGTGGGAGTACCTGAAGCTAACGGAAAAAATTCATAGTACTTCTTTTCATCCATATACAAAACTGGGATTGATGCTGATGGGTTATGGATTGATGCTGTGGTTTTGCAGCCCTGCTTATAATATCAATGGGTATGGATTAAAAGAAAATATTTCACTCCCCGTATCGGCAGCAGGCTTTGCTATCTTACTGATTGGTATCTTTCAAAAAAATGCAGTTCAATTAAAAGCATTTGGAATGGCGGTGTTGGGATTGGTTTATATTTCGTTGTGCTGGGGGTTAATGATTGATTTATACAATGTCTTTTTTCTTCAGGGGCAAAATTTTATATTTATAGTTGAGCCAAAAATAATTCCAATATTAATGGTTGGATCTATTTGGATTAATGATACTATGGCTTACATAATGGGTTCGATTATTGGCAAAACACCTCTTTCAAAAATATCTCCCAAAAAAACATGGGAGGGTACTATTAGTGGAATCATACTTAGTGTTGCTGTCGTTGGACTCATTTCTTATTTTGGATTTTATTTGGGACTTATTATACGGCATGTTGTCATTATTTCCACAATTGCTGCTATTGCTGGCACTTTTGGCGACCTTCTCGAATCCAAACTAAAAAGAATGGCCGGAGTAAAAGACAGCGGATCATTAATGCCCGGTCATGGTGGCTTTTTAGACAGGTTTGATTCGCTGCTGCTGGCTACGCCTTTTGTTTGGCTATATGTTCAATTTTTTATGAAATAACCGCTTACAATCCTTCATTTCCCATTTTCCTATATTTGCGCCATGACCATCCACAAAGAAGGCTACAAAACGATTGCCATCAGCACTATTCTCTTTGGAGTTATTAATGTGCTTTCTTTTTATTTTTTAAGCTCTGCTGTACCATTAATAAGTTGGATCATTTTTATAGGTACACTAGGCCTGTTACTTTTCCTGATTTCATTTTTTCGTATTCCCAAACGGGTGCATACTATAGAAGAGAATGCTATCGTAGCCCCGGCAGATGGTAAAGTGGTAGTGATAGAAGAAGTGCAGGCTGATGAATACTTCACCGACCGTCGCATACAAGTATCCATTTTTATGAGTCCGCTGAATGTGCATGTAAACCGCAACCCGGTAACCGGCGATGTAGTTTATAGTCAATATCACAAAGGCAAGTACCTGGTAGCCTGGCACCCGAAATCTTCTACTGAAAATGAAAGACATTCTGTAGTATATCGCAAAGACGGCAAAGAAATTTTAGTAAAACAAATAGCCGGTGCAGTAGCCAAAAGAATTTGTAACTACTTACAACCCGGTCAGCAGGTAAAACAAACGGATGAAATGGGATTTATCAAATTAGGTTCAAGAGTTGATCTCCTGCTTCCGCTTGATGCAAAAATAAATGTGAAGATTGGCGACAAGCCCCAGGGCGGAGTAACGGTGATTGCAACCTGGTAGTTTGCTTTTTATTCTTACATAATTCAGTAACTTTAAGTAAACATTTTTATATGAGCAATGCTGAAATGAGGAAGAAAGTGAAAAAGTATATTGATGAGGCAGATGATCATGTGGTAAAAATGGTTTACTCCATGCTGGAAACGGACAGGGAAGATGATTGGTGGGAGGATTTACCGCTATCGGTGAAAAAAAGCATTTTAAAAGCAGAAAAAGAGCTAAGTGAAGGTAAAGGTATTCCACATGAAGTAGTGATGAAAAAATATAGTAAATGGCTTACAAAATAATATGGTCGCCTGAAGCTGTTTATACATTTGATTCTATTATCGGATTTCTAAATTACTTGTTCACCGAAAAAGAAACAGCACATTTTGTTAAACTCGTAAGCAGAAGGCTTCTACTTATAGAAAAAATCCCTTACACAGTAAGAACAACTTCCCGCACATCAAAGAGGAGAAGAACGGTTATTCACAAAAGAACTATTATCTACTTCAAAATCAGGGAGAGAAAAAAGGAGATTGAGTTGTTGTCAATTTTTGATACCAGGCAAAATCCGGGCAGTTCGAAAGGTTAAAAAATATTTTCTAACTCTTTTAATGAATAAATAGTGTAAGTGGGTAGTTTATTTTCCATTACAGGCACTGGCTCCTTTGTCAAATGATTGACATGCACCTGGTCAATACCTGCATTCATGGCACCAAGTATATCCGCTTCAATACTATCGCCCAGCATAATACTTTGTTCAGGTTTTGCATTTGTTTTTTGAAAGGCGTAATCAAAAATTTCTTTATGCGGCTTCAGGCTGTTGCTTCCTTCAGAGGTAATTACTTCCATAAAATACTTATCTAATCCGGAGTTTTTGATTTTGCTGTGCTGTGTTTTCTCAAATCCATTGGTGATTAAATGAAGCTGATAATTTTTCTCCGTCAGGTAGTTAAGAATTTCAATTGTGTAAGGGAAGAGGAGATTTCTTGTTGGTAATAAATCTAAGAAATGAATACCCATCTCACGGGATAATGGTTCATCAGCAATTTTAAAATCAAGCAAGGTGAGCCACATTCTTTTCCACCGCAGCTCATCTACTTTTATATAGCCGTTGCGGTAGCGATCCCAGAGTTTTTCGTTATGAACAAGATAATTTCTATGAAACAAATCAAAACTGTTCACCCCTTTTGATTCCAGGTTATATAACTCATACAGCTCTTCCAGTGTCTGGCGGCTGTTGGCTTCAAAATCCCAGATAGTATGATCAAGGTCGAAGAAAAGGTGTTTGTATTTTCCCCCATCCTCTAAAGGAGTGCTATTATTCATCATGATTCATCATTGTTAAGTAAATTGCAAACTTAACTATCAATCAGAAATAATAACTACAATGATAGAAAATATGCTAAACTCCCCTTTAGGGGATGGGGGAAAGAACGTAATTATCACCGGTGCTTCAAAAGGAATTGGCAAAGCCATAGCAGAAATATTTGCTGCCAACGGGCATACGTTGTTTTTATGTGCAAGAGGCGAAGTGGCATTGTATAAAACAATGGAAGAATTAGTAACCAAATTTCCGGCTGCTATTATTAAAGCAAAACCCTTTGATCTGAGCAAAAAAGAAGAAGCCATTGCTTTCGGCAACTGGTGCTTGTCGTTTGGTGTTCCTGATATTTTAATTAACAATGCCGGTCTCTTTGAGCCGGGCAGTGTACACAACGAACCGGATGAACTTTTAGAAAGTCAGTTGGCAACCAATCTTTACAGTGCGTATCATGTTTCCAGAACGGTGCTACCTAAGATGATGGAAACCCCTTCTACAGGCTCCCCGAAAGAGTCGGGACAGGCAGGGCGGCATATTTTCAATATGTGTTCAATAGCATCCCTTCATGCTTATGCAAATGGCGGAGCTTATAGTATCAGCAAATTTGCCTTGTATGGCTTCAGCAAAAACCTGCGGGAAGAAATGAAACCACACGGAATAAAAGTTACCTCTATTCATCCGGGAGCTGTGATGAGTGATTCGTGGGGTAATTATGATAATTCATCTAAACGCATCATGGAGGCAGCCGATATTGCGAAAATGGTTTTTGCAGCTTCCCAGCTTTCAGTACAAGCTTGTGTGGAAGATATTATTATACGGCCTCAACTTGGTGACCTTTAAGCCGCTAAAAGCAGATATTCTCCCTTTGATATATTTTAAACCCTTCTTTGCGAAAGCCGTTATATTTTAGTACGGTCATTAATGAAGAAATCAGTCACCATATTTGCCCTTCTCCTGTCTGTACTATCGGGATGGTCACAGGTTTTATTTAAAACGATTGTGCCACAGCAGCCTGTTGTTTCCGGCGAATCTTTCCAGGTACAATATATTATTGAAGACGGCGATAAATCAATGAATGTAAAACCGCCGGTATTTAACAACTTTCGTTTTGTTGCCGGGCCCAATATTTATATGGGTACAGTTGCCGGTACAAATGGTACAAGAGCACTACGCAACGCAGTTTATACACTGGAAGCTATAAGACCGGGGAAATTCATTATACCCGGTGCTTCAATAACGGTTAATGGCAGAATGATCCGCAGCAACGATGTGTTGGTGCAGGTAATTTCAAAAGAAGAGGCTGTTAATCCCGATAACTATCGGAACAATAAAGAAGATGGTATCAACCCTTCTGATTATTTTTTAAGGCCGGGAGAAAATGCTTATGAAAAAATAAGCCAGAACCTTTTTTTGAAAGTACTGGTTGATAAAAAAAGCTGTTATGTTGGTGAGCCTGTGCTGGCAACATTCAAATTATACTCAAGGCTTGAATCAAAATCAGATATTGTAAAGAACCCCGGATTTTATGGTTTCACCGTGTACGATATGGTAAACCTGGCCGATAAACAAATGGCAACTGAAAATGTAAATGGTAAAAAATTTGATGTGCACACCATTCGCAAAGTGCAGTTGTACCCGTTACAATCTGGTGTTTTTACCATTGATGCAATGGAGGTAAAAAACAAGGTAGAGTTTTCTAAAAGTGCAGTAAATAAAAAGACAGAGCAGGAGATAGTGGAAGGTGTATTAGGAAATGATAATACTGAAAGTACAAAAGAAGGAACGGAGCTGTTTGAAACAGATATCAGCACAGAACCGGTTACTATTAGTGTAAAGCCTGTTCCATCAGTCAATAAACCTTCTTCTTTTACAGGTGCCACTGGCCATTTTACCATTGCTGCTGCCTTAGTAAATGATACACTGGCGAAAAACGAACAGGGTTTTTTTGAAATTACCATAGCCGGTAAAGGAAATTTTATACAATTGGATGTACCTGCTGTACAATGGCCTGCTGGCGTTGAGGGATTTGAGCCGGTAGTAAAAGATGACTTGGATAAAACAAAAATACCATTAGCCGGAAGTCGCATATTTCGCTATCCTTTTGTTTGTTCATCACCCGGAAATTTACAACTACCCTCAGTAAGTTTTTCTTTTTTTGACACCGACAGTAACTCCTATAAAACTGTTGTTACAAAAAAAGTGGTTGTGCTTATTGGCAATGAAGAGAAAGTATCCGCAGGATCCGGTGGAAAAGAAGTTGTTGAAGAGTATAAAAGTTCCATTGCTGAAAAAAGTGAACAAGCGGCCCGCAAGGCAGGCATAGTTGTCGTATCTCTTGTGCTGCTGATATTAGTTTATTGGGGATTTAGAAAAAAGGAGCCTGAAAAACTGCAACAGGTTCCGGCAATAGCGGCACAGCCTTCTATTGATAATTTATTGGAACCGGCTTATGCTGCTGTTTCCGCAGAAGGCAACCAGTTTTATTCCGTCCTTCATGGAATTATCTGGAAGTTTGCAGCAGAGCAGTTTAATTTATCGGGCAGCGAAATGAATAAACAAATGCTGGCAGATAAAATGAACGAGGCAAATGTTGTTGCGGATATTTCATTAAACTTATTTCATGTCTTGGCAGATTGTGAAGCAGGTATGTTTACCAATGCAAGTTTGTTAAACGATAAACAAAGTATGTTGGAGGAAACAAAAGAAATTTTGGAAAAAGTAAGAACCGGCTTACTCTGAATATTTATACCCCACCCCTCTTACCGAATGAAAATATTTGGGATTGCGGCTTTCTTCTTCAAAATATTTGCGGAAGTTGAGAATGAAGTTGTCAATCGTCCGGGTGGTAGGATACACATTATAACCCCAAACGGATTGTAATATTTTTTCTCTTGGTACTACTTCATTTTTATTTTCAATAAGCAGTTTAAGCAGCATGGTTTCTTTCTTGCTTAGCTGAATTTTTTCTCCACCCGATTTTACTGCTTCCTGTGCTTTGAAATCAACTGTATTGTTGCCAAACGTGTAGGTATCACCAATGGTTGATTTGTCCTGTAATTTTTTATTTTTATTGATCAGTTTATTCACCCGCAGCAACAGCTCTTCCAGGTTGAAGGGCTTGGTCAGGTAATCATCAGCTCCTTTTTTTAACCCAAGTACCCTGTCTGCACTGCTGTTTTTAGCACTAAGAATAAGTATGGGCACTTCATTATTACTGATGCGGATGGTTTCGGTAACAGTAATGCCATCCATTTCCGGCAGCATTACATCCATAATGATAAGGTCGAAATATTCTCCCTGTACCGCTTTTAATGCAGCAGCACCATCCAATGCCGATGTCACATCATAGCCTTCCAGCTCAAGGTTTAGCTTCAGTGCTTCATGAAGATTTTCTTCATCCTCCACTAATAATATTGATCTTTTTTGTTCAGTAGTCATTGTTGCTATTCTATTTCAAATTCAGCCAAACGTAATTCTAAAAATCAGGAGTTACTTTTTAATAACTCTTTTCCTCTTGCGAGGCTTTGCCGAAGCAACCCCATTTCTTCTCTTAGCTCTTAAAAATGACAACAAAATTACTTCCGTTCGGTTCATTGTTTGTCACCGAAATGTCGCCATTGTGGCTTTGCGCTATCTTCCTGCAAAGATATAGACCAAGACCGGTGCCTTGTGTTTTACGGGTAGCCTCGTTACCGATGCGGTAAAATTTGCTAAACACCTTTTTCTTCTCCTCATCAACAATTCCTGCTCCTTCATCTTTTATGTGTAGCTCTACTGAGTTTACCGAACTACCCGACCTGTACTTCTTCAATACTGCCGTTACCGGAGTTTCTTTGGGGGAATATTTAATGGCATTTTCCAGCAGGTTATTAATCAGCATTTGCAATAACAGTGCATCACCTTTTACATCCGCATCTGCTTCTATATCTTCTTTAAATACCCTGTCGGTAAAACGGTTGCGAAAATCCTGCATACAATCTTTCAGCAGGGTAGAAAGGTCAAGCTCTTCGTTGGATGATTTGTAGCCTCCTCCTTCTAATTGCGAAGCGATGAGAATATTATTAGTTAAAAAATTCAGCCGGGCTGTTTCATCCAATGTGGTGCGGATTAATTTTTTCTGCTTTTCCGGGTCGAGATTATATTTCTGTAATGTTTCAAGGTTTAACCGGGCTACAGAGATGGGTGTTTTTAATTCATGGGTAACAGCCATCATAAAATTCTGCTGTTGCTGCTGTAGTTTAAATTGTCTGCGGACGGAGCGATAAACGAAAGCAGCACCTACCAGTATAAGAATTAAAAAAGTTATCCCTTCGGCTATATATTTTCCAGTGTTTCTTTTGGTTTCCTTATCAATAGCAAAAATCTTATCTCCAAGTTGTGCAACAGAAAGAGAGTCTTTTTCTACGTTAATAGTTTTATACTGCAGCCCGGCAATGCGTTTGTTTTGCTGTTCCAGAGAAATAAACCACCAAGCCAATGCTGCTATTATATAAAATAGCAGCATCCAGTAAATGAATGTAGTGCGGCGAATTCTTTTGCGGCTGGCATCGGGCATAGTGCAAAGATGGAGTTAATACCAAAGTGAATAAATAGTCAGGCTGATTTTTTACAAAAACATTGTTATTCTACTTTGTATTATTGTTTCTTTTCTATTCTAAGTCCCACATTCAGCACATTGTTGAGTGGATTTTCCCGCATTATTTGCTCAATACTGAAAGTGTAGTCACCGGTTTTTTTGAAATAAAATTGTCCGCCAACGGGTGTTAACGGAATCCGGTGTTCATAAATATCATCCATGCCGCTGCCCAGCCAGCCTTCGTTGTCGGTGGCAAGGCGAAGGTCGTATCGTCCCATTTGTGTAGTGTCGGCACCGGGCTGTTTTGTATACAGGTTGATATAAATATTGTTGAAACTGTATTTATCATTATGCCGAAGAATAAGAAATAGCTGGTAGGGTGATGCGGTGTCTTTGATCGCAAAAGTAAAAGATGGTTTATAGCTGCTCTTCCAGGAATGTGCCGGTATGCTTACCGATTTTTCGTATAGATCAACGGTAGTACAGGAGTAAAAGAAGTATGAGGTAAGAAGTACGAAGTACGATGTCCGTAGCAGTGTTTTCAAACGTATAAGTTTTTACAAATGTAATTAAGAAGTTACGATTTTGATGGCTCGCAACCCGAAGCTCATACCTCGCAGCTTCTCTACAACACATTCAGCACCTGTTCCTTTGCCTTCTCCATTTCATCCTTCATCATCACAACGGCTTTTTGAATAGTAGCATCATACGCTTTGGAGCCGGTCGTATTAATTTCCCGGCCTACTTCCTGTAGTATAAAGGAGAGCTTCTTTCCTTTTGATTCTTCTTTTTCAGCCAGCAGGGTTTTAAAATAGTCGCAATGGTTTTTTAAACGTACCTGCTCTTCGGTAATGTCTATCTTCTCTATATAATATATAAGCTCCTGCTCCAGCCGGTTGCCGTCGTAGTTTTCTTTGCCTACATTTTCTTCCAGTAGCCGGGTTATGCCTTCTCTTATTTTTTGCTTGCGAAGCGGCTCCAGCTTTATTACTTCAGCCTGCTGGGTTTCTATATTGCTGATGCGAAGCATAAGTTCCTGTTCAAGCACAGCACCTTCATTTAACCGGTGGGTATTCAGATTATTGATAGCCGCCTGCAATACTTCCTGGAAATCGGTCCACTCGCCATCAGACAGGGTTTCGCTGCTGGGGGTGATGACCTCTGGCAGCTTAACAAGGGTGCTTAATATATGGGAAGCATCCAGGTTCAGGGCAGCAGACAGTTCGGCCAGGGGTTTATAATAGGCTTTGGCCAGGTCAGTATTAATGGTAACAGGTTTGGCACTGCCGGTATCCTTCAGGCTTATCATACAATCTACACTGCCCCGGATTAATTTCTCCGACAACATCCGGCGGATATCAAATTCAAAAGGTTTTAGAATTGACGGTAGCCTTAGTTGCAGTTCAAATTGTTTTCCGTTGAGTGATTTAATATCAACCAAAAAAGTTTTATCTCCTACATTTTTTTCGGCTCTTCCAAAACCGGTCATTGATTTCAGCATGAAGTATTTTTTAGATTAGGGTAAAGGTATTTTTAATTATTGATTATTGAGATAATGAAAGTTTTTGTTAATAGAGGTATTCAATTGACTATTGCTTGTTGATTATTTTAAGTTGAACATTTAACTACAGCAACAATTAATATCCAACAAGGAGCAAGAAATTTTTGATAATAGCAACCTGGTTAAACTGTATTATCGTTAAAGATCAGGCATAAAAAAATCCCTTCGTAGTAAGCGAAGGGATAATATATGGATGGGTTAGTAAGTACGGGAACCAAATTCCCTTCACAATATTAGAAAGAAAATTCTTTAACCAAAAAATATTTTGAAACTATTTTATTAACATTTTTACTATAGCTGTGGATAAGCCATCCGGAAAATGTTATATTTTTTATGGGTATACGATGCATTCTAAACTACTCTGTGCAATAATTTCTTTTATTGCAAAATTTTGCTTTCGCTGAAACACTTACCAGTCAGGCATTTCATTGATACCTGTTTTTAATAATCAATGCACTTGTCTGTTGTTTTACAATTAATAACTACAAAAATATTCAGTCTAATCCATCGCTGTCCTTTCATTTTTGCATGAAAAAAATATTTTTTAAAAGTTGCAGTTAGAAGGCCGGCAATCTAATAAAATCACATGTTTTAACAGTTATCTGCCATTTGCAAGGTTGTTACCTTTGCACAGCCTTCACAAATGCTTCGGCGTATAAATCAAAATTTATTGTATGAGGTTTGATAATCCTGTTCCAGTAACAACCATTGCACAACTTATCGGTGCTGAAATTGTTGGCAATGTAAATGGAAATGCTACCGGTATTAATGAGATACATAAAGTTTCAACCGGAGATTTAGTTTTTGTAGATCATCCAAAATACTATGATAAATGCATCAACTCTGCTGCTACATTTATCATCATCAATAAAAAAATGGATTGTCCGCAAGGCAAGGCTTTGCTGATAGTGGATGAACCTTTTGAAGCATATTTAAAGATTGTGAAATTTTATCGTCCGTTTACACCGTCCATAAAAAGTATAAGCGATACGGCATCTGTTGGTGAAGGAACTGTAATAATGCCGGGCGCATACATAGGTAATCATGTAACGATTGGAAAGAATTGTATCATTCATCCTAATGTTACGATACTTGATTATTGCATTATCGGTGATGATGTAGTTATCCAGGCAGGAACAGTGATTGGCAGCGATGCTTTTTATTACAATAAGAAAACCAACCGGGATATACACTATAAAAAGATGGACAGCTGTGGCCGGGTGCTGATAGAAAATGGAGTAGAAATCGGGGCTAACTGTTCAGTTGACCGTGGTGTAAGCCATGATACCATAATTGGCGCCGGCACCAAGATGGATAACCTCATTCATATAGGGCATGATACAGTGATAGGCAAAAATTGCCTTTTTGCCGGACAGGTAGGCATAGCTGGAGCCACTACTATTGAAGAAAATGTAATTCTTTGGGGGCAGGTGGGAGTAAGCAAAACTCTTACTATCGGTAAAGATGCCATCGTGTATGCTCAAAGTGGCGTGAAGGATTCTATCGCCGGTGGCAAAGTCTATTTCGGCTCACCGGTAGAAGAGGCGAGGGAGAAGATGAAAGAATTTGTCTGGATAAAAAGGATACCGCAGTTGTGGGAAAAGGTGATGAAGGGTTAAATAGTTTATTAGTTAATTGGTTAATTAGGGGGAATCCTTACAAGCAAAACGACCTCCTAATTAACTAATAAACCAATTAACCTGTATTTACTACTCCGGTACATAATCATACGGCAATAAATCAGCTACATTTTTCCAGCTCCAGTAACCCTGGTTTATCCAATCCTTCTGGTCGTAGTAATAGCCATTTTGGGTAATAGCAATCCAGTCTTTAATATCTATATAAGAAATCTGATGGGGTATATTTTTTGGTAATTTCATTTTTGCCAGATATTCCTTTTCGGGGCTGCGTTTGGTATAGGTAACACTTATTTTGCGGGGATAATATATTTCTACTTCACCCGGCCCGGCAACTATGGTATGCACCACACTATCTGCCCCCAGACTATCAACTGTATTAACAATTACGTTATAATAACTGCTATCATACACATCCTTTACTTTATTAAATTTCTTATCGTTATTCTCATCCAGCATATCCACTATCCAGCCATCTTCCAGCAAAGTGCTGTCGTAATAGCTGCGCATAAAATGAAGCTTGGAACCTTCATAGGTTTTTACCCGTTT
>JBKJIX010000180.1:0-19180 GCA_046598205.1 Chitinophagaceae bacterium | reverse complement strand
AAGATGAGAGTCATAGATAAAATCAAAAAAAACATTGCTAAATTGGAACTTAAACCTGAAGACGTTGGTTTTGTAATAACTTAATAATCATTGCAATTAAAAAACGTTAGTCAGAACAATTATGTGAAGAGATATATTATTATTTGCAACCCGACAACTCAAATTCATAATCAGTATCGGCCCATTTATTGGTGTCGTAGTTTTTAGCTTTGAAGACAATCACCAGTTTTTCTTTACCTGATTTTTTAATGGTCCAGGGTTTGTCGGTCCATTCTGAAGCGGCACCCATTACAGGTGTTTTGCCTGCAAACGTAACAGTAAGTTTGTCGCCATTGAGTGTGCCGGTAAATTTGGCTACTTCTTTTTTATCAGTTGCCAGGTCTTTGTTCACTATGTTGCCTGTTACTGCTGAGCCGGCAGAATAATTTATGGTAATAAGAGTGGAAGATTGCAGGCCATCGTTGCTGTAGCATTTCTGCTCAGCAGTTTGCATGGCAGTGTCCGGTGGATTATCAGCAGGCGGCGGTGTACTAGCTACGGCTGTATCAACCGGTTTGTCTGTTGAGTCTTTTTCTTTTTTAGAATTGTTGCAGGCGATGATGCATAAAGCAAAGCTTGCAGTTAGTAAGGTTTTGAGGTTTGATGGGATTGCATGATGGTTGGGGTTTTTAAAAAAATTCAATATTTGTTTTTGCTAATATTGATAATGTATCTCATTGAAAAATCTTAGCCGTCATTTAGCTGATAATTAATTTAGACTCTCCAAATTGAAGACGCCCATTTAGACATTTCTTGTTGCCTGAGTTCAAGAGTGGTTGGAGTCCATTCTGGGGCTAATATTCGTTTCGGCATCTCATATTGACTTTTTGCATATGAAGTTTTTTTTGTGTTCAGTAGTTTGTCACCACATTCATTATTTAGATGATCTTCAAGAAGAGTATAATTGCCAAGCCGATATATGTAATTTTCTTGTATTATTGGCAAAAATAACTGATCCCATACAAGCGGAGGATTCTCTGGCAATATATGTTCAATAGTTGCTGGGTCATAATCATAATCTCTATCACCACCTTGCATTAAAAGGTTTTCAATTTCAAACAGAATATACCTGGATAATTTTTTATCTCTACCATACGAGTATACTTGTAAAGTCGAAAAATCGTTTTTGAAATCATTATCAGATATATATAAACTTTTTAAGTCATTAGAAACTTGACTTGTTGTAGTAATTGCGTTGTTGTAAATCTTCAATGAAACAGAGTTGTATAAATCCTCCATTACATTCGCTTGTCTATTACCTACAACATTATAGCGAAACGCAATTACTGATATAAGCTTTAGTAGCTTGTCAAATTCAATGTCTGAAAATTTTTCATTTGCAACCATTAGTAATGGCAGTTGCTGTTTGACTCCAAATAGCTTCAGCTCTCTGATCCTTTTAAAACGATCTCTGTTTCCTTTCCATTCTGTACTAAAAGGGTCTTGGAGTGCTATATATAAGGCGGAGGAGGACTCAAGATTTCTAAGTAAGGTAAAAACATCTTTATTGATTTTTATAGTTGAACGAATTATTTTAAATAGTTGTTCTTGCCTTACTAATGGACTTCTTGAAATCCAATAATGTCTTAAAAAAGTTGGAAATTTCTCAAGTCCAATAGAACTGGCTATTTTTTTCCAAATATCCTTGGCAACTCTGATATCGGATTCAGAGAGAAGTGAGAATAGGTAATTTTTTAGTAAGTCAGTTACTGTTAAATCAACCCCACGATAATTTAAAGTTTCAAATAAGGTATATGCACTCATTTCATCTTCAACTTCAATCTTGATGAACATCATTTTGTCTCCAATAGTTTTACTTAGGAAATTGGCTAATAACTCTCCTGTAGGCTTTGCGAAGTGTTTTTTTATTATATCATAAAAAAATGAAAAAGATTGCCAGACTAACTTATCTGAGTCTGGAAGAGTTCTTTCGTTTACTGGTTGTTGCAATTGCAAAAGTCTGCTTTGGTAAAATGCATCATTGGTTTCATTTAAGAATAATTTGCTGGAATATAGCAACGAACCTGCATCACGTTGACCTAGAAAACCTCTTCTTAGCTCTTTAATTCTTTCTTCATTTTCAGAGGGATCAATGTTGTTGTCAATTAGATCTTGGATATTCTTTATTACTGCTAAAGCTAAAATACTTAAGGTAGTAAATCTTTGCTGACCATCAATAACTAAGAAATTCTTTTCGCCTTTCTTTTGTAAAACTACAGCACCCATATAATGATCCCTTGCTGAATTTAAAAGAACTTTTATGTCTTCCCATAAATCAATCCAATTTTCCATTTTCCAGGAGTAATCTCTTTGAAATATTGGAACCCGGTAGGTTATTCCATTTCCTAATAATCCACTTAGGCTGGTTGTGCTCGGGGTCATTAAGTTTTTGTCTGCCATTGATTTTTTTGATTTTCAGAGATTAAAGCTACGTTTTTTCTTTATCAGGTTGTTGCCATATCATTGGCTGCGATTCCCAAATTTAAAAAACTTCTTGCACAACTTTGTCCCAATAATCCATAAGAACTGTTCAAATTACAATCACCCCAACTGCCTTTTATACAACTGCACCGCATTCTCAAATCCCAAATAAATAGCATCGCAAATAAGAGCATGGCCTATACTTACTTCATCGAGAAAAGGTATTTGTTGCTTGAAAAATTTTAAGTTGTGCATGTCAAGGTCATGCCCGGCATTTATGCCAAGCCCTAACTCTTGTGCTTTATTAGCCGCCGCTACATACGGAGCAACTGCCTCCCGATGGCTATCGGCATGCTTATTGCCCATTGCATATTGTTTAGCATAACCTTCCGTATATAATTCAATCCTGTCGGTTCCCGTAGCAGCAGCACCCTCTACCATTTTAATATCAGGGTCAACAAAAATGCTGACACGGATACCTGCTTTTTTAAAAACAGAGATGATGTCTTTGAGGTAATCTTTATTGGTTATCGTATCCCAGCCGTGGTTGCTGGTTATTTGTCCTAATGTATCCGGCACCAATGTTACTTGTGTTGGTGTTGTTTCTAATACGAGGTCAACAAATTTTTGTTCGGTGCAGTTGCCTTCAATATTAAATTCAGTAGTTATTATTTTTTTTATCTGCCGCACATCTTCGTAGCGGATATGCCGTTCATCGGGGCGGGGGTGTACCGTTACACCATCTGCACCATAGCGTTGTACATCTATCGCAGCTTTTACCACATTGGGATTATCACCGCCTCTTGAATTACGCAGCGTAGCAATTTTATTAATGTTGACGGAAAGTTTTGTCATGTAACAAAAATACAATTACTATGGCTCTTTCCATGTATGGCCGGACAGTAGTTATATTACCAACAATGGATAAATGCTGCGGGAAAACACCGTTTATAAAGACAGTATCCCCATTTATAAGACTCTGTTGAAAAATTTTGACGTTTCATTTGTATCTTTATCAATAGTTTAGCAGAAATGTTGAAATAATATCTGTTACCCGCCGTTAAATTTTAACAGAAAAAAATGAAGAACCTCTTAGCAATCACTATAGTATTCAGCCTGGGTCTTGTTGGCTCTGCTCAGCCACCTTCAAAGGCCGGTACTTCTTTTATTGATTACCAGCGGTCATTTCCCCGCCCCAGCGAAGCTTTACAAAAGAAAGCGGATACGCTGCAAAAACAATTTGCCGCTAAAAAACTTCCATGGCCCGCCAAATATCTTTACATCCGGTCTTTTAAATACGATAGCCAGTTAGAAGTGTGGGTGAAGAATGATATAAAAGATAAATTCCAGCTTTTCAAAACATATAAGGTTTGTGCATTGGCCGGTACACTGGGCCCAAAGCGTATGGAAGGCGACTACCAGGTGCCCGAAGGATTTTATTATATTAATGAGTTTAATCCCCGTAGTAATTATTACCTGTCATTAGGAATTAATTATCCGAATGCTTCTGATAAAATTTTAAGTGACTCACTCCGTCCTGGCAGTGAAATATTTATACATGGCAGTTGTGTTACCGTTGGCTGTATTCCTATCCGGGATGAGCAGATTGATGAGTTATATATTTTAGCCGCACATGCTAAAGACCAGGGACAGGATTTTATACCCGTGCATGTTTTTCCCATCCGGTTTAATGTAGAAAGGAGCGAAAAGTTTTTAGAAAACCTGACAAAAGACGATCCTGCATTAAAAAAATTTGCTGATAAGCTACAGGATGCATTTGAATATTTTGAGGATTATAAACAACTGCCGGTAGTAATGATTGGTGATAAAGGGCAGTACATTATTAATGAAGTGCCGCCACGCAAACAAAAAAAGGTAGCTCCACAAAAGCCGGTTAAGAAGCCACCGAGGGTACATAGAACAAGAGATGTGGGCACTCTTGTTAATTCAGTAAACAAATGGCCTGAATTTCCCGGAGGCACAGATGCCTTTGCAAAATATCTTGAAATATTGGGAAAAGATATGGCCTCCTTCCTGCCTGAGGGAATGAAGAAAGCTTATGTGCAGGTAGAGTTTGTAATAGATAAAGATGGAGTACCTGTAAACTTTAAGATGCTGAAAAGTATAAAGGATGGGGATGAGTTAGATGATGAACTCATTGTCCGCATGGAAAATATGGGTACCTGGAAACCTGCTATAATGCTGGAAAAACCAGTAGCCAAGAAAATGGTGCAGACGGTAGCTATTGGAAAATAATTTTATCCTAATAAGAGTTGTATCGTTTCTTTTGTTTGCTGTCGCAGCAAAACTGTTTTCCCTTCAGTTAATTTTTCAAACACTTCTTTGGTGTAATGCCTTACAGTAAGTAGCGATAAGTCTTTTGTTACCTGCACATCTAAAAACGCAGAAGCCTCTAATGCCAGTTTCTCAATCTTTTCTGCTTTGTCGTCCAGCACACAAACAAAACTGATAGCCCCATTCTGTGTCAGGGTGGGCTTCATATGTATTTTTTCAAAGAGGTTGTACAAAGGACCGACATGCTGTTCACCAACAAAAGAAAAATCTCTTGAACTCATTTCCAGCATCACCTGTTTTTCCTTCAATACAATAATAGGGGGAAGATTATGAACCGGTTTATCATGAATAACCGTTCCGGGCAGTGACGGATCAAGAAAGCATTTTACATACAAGGGAATGCCTTTATTCTGTAATGGCTTTATCGTTTTTGGATGAATGACCTGTGCACCGTAATAAGCCATCTCAATTACTTCATTATAATTCAACTCCGGAATGGGAACCGCATCTGGAAATTGTTTTGGGTCTGCATTCATCACACTTTCCACATCCTTCCAGATGGTTAGGTTTTCTGCATCCAGCATATTGGCAAAAACTGCGGCGGTGTAATCACTGCCTTCTCTGCCGAGTGTGGTACTTTCGTTTTCATCAGTGGAGCCAATAAAGCCCTGTGTCAGTATAATATTTGCATCAGTAAGTATTGGAAGCACTGTCTGTTGAACTTTTTCGTTGGTAAATTCCCAGTCAATTGTTGCATCCCTGAAATCATCATCCGTCCTGAAAATATCCCTTACATCTAACCATTTGTTGTTAACACCAATTTCATTCAGGTATGCACTTACTATAGCGGTGGAAAATAATTCTCCGGCACAAACTACCTGATCGTAATAATAGTCATAATCTCTCACTGGCTTATCATGCAGCAACCATTCTACTTCCGTAAAAAAATCTTTCAGTTGTTGTTCGCAGGGCAGGTAATGAGTAACGAGAACATACTTGGCCGTAGTAAGGTGTTGTTGTTTTACCTGTTCAAATAATTGAAGGGCTTCCTTTTTTTTACCGGCGAAAAATGCATCCACCACTTTTTCTAAGGCATTAGTGGTTTTGCCCATCGCCGACACAATCACTACAATTTTTTGGTCGGCCCGATGCTTCATAATATGGCCAACATTCTGGATCCTTTCCACACTACTGACCGAAGCACCGCCAAATTTGAAAACCATCATGGATAGTAAGTTTGCTGAGTTTACAAGTTTGCAAAAGTCGGTATATTCAGCACAACTTTAAAATGTAAAACACTGGAATTTTATAACCTTCCTTATTCCTTATTTTTGTCTTATCCCAACGCCTGTCATTATGAATGTAAATAGAAATGTTCAAACCCTTGATGAATTTACCATACAACAGTTAAGGGATGTACCCAATGCCACTGGTGAATTATCACATCTGTTAAGAAATATCGGTCTTGCGGCCAAAAGGGTGAATGTGGAAGTGAATAAAGCAGGCCTTGCCGATATATTAGGTGATGCCGGTACAATAAATGTTCAGGGGGAAGAGGTGAAAAAATTAGACATATTTGCGAACAACCAATTTATTAAAGTATTAAGCCATGGCATAGCTTGTGCAGGCATAGCCAGTGAGGAGTTGGATGATTTTGTAGCCTTTGATGACAGTAAAAGTGTTAACTCAAAATACGTTTGCCTCTTTGATCCACTGGATGGCAGTGCCAACATTGATGTGAATGTTTCTATCGGAACAATTTTCGGTGTGTACCGACGAAAAACACCCGTTGGCACAGTGGTAACCGAAGAAGATTTTTTGCAGGCAGGTAACCAGCAAGTGGCCGCAGGATATGTGGTGTACGGCTCATCTACTATGCTGGTGTATGCCACTCGCAGGGGAGTTAATGGTTTTACACTTGACCCATCTGTGGGTGAGTGGTCGCTTAGTCATCCTGATATGAAATGCCCTGAAGTTGGAAATATATACTCTGTTAATCATGGTAATTTTTTTCAGTATAGCGAGGGAGTGAGAGATTATATTCAAGCCTGCCAGCGAAAAGACAAAACAAATGGCGGCCCATATACGCAACGGTATATCGGCAGTATGGTGTCAGACGTTCACCGTAATCTTATTAAAGGAGGTATTTTCATGTACCCTGGAACATCTGATAAACCAAATGGGAAATTGAGATTATTATATGAGTGTAATCCATTTGCTTTTATTATGGCGGTGGCCGGTGGAAAGGCAACGAATGGTAAGGAAAGAATTTTGGATATTCAACCGACAGAACTTCACCAACGGACACCCATGTTTATAGGAAGTAAATTGATGATGGAAGAATTAGAAACTTATCTTTAGGATAATAAATACGAGAATGGCAAACACAATCATATCGGTAAAAAATCTTGTGAAGAATTACGGCAACTTCCATGCGGTAAAAGGAATTTCTTTTGAGGTGCAGGAAGGCGAGATTTTTGGATTACTTGGTCCGAATGGCGCCGGTAAATCAACCACACTGGAGATCATAGAAACGCTGCGTCCCAAGACCAGTGGCGATGTGATAGTAGATGGACTGTGCCTTGATAAACAACCTAACGAGATCAAGAAAATAATCGGAGTACAATTACAAACCAGTGGTTATTATCCCGGATTAAATTTGTTGCAACTAATACAACTGTTTTGTGGTTTATACAACCGGGAAGTGAACCCGATGGAACTGCTTGAAATGGTGAACCTGAAAGATAAAGCCAAAGCAAAAGTGAAAGAGCTTAGCGGCGGACAGAAGCAACGATTTTCAGTAGCGACTACTTTAATTAACCAGCCAAGAATTATTTTCTTAGATGAACCTACAACCGGACTTGATCCGCAAGCCAGGAGAAGCCTTTGGGAACTGATTAAAAATATCCGGGAAAGGGGAGCTACAGTTATCATCACCACTCATTATATGGATGAAGCAGAATATCTGTGTGACAGGGTAGCTATTATTGATTCGGGTAATATTGTAGCAATGGATACACCGGATAAATTGATTGATAACTTAGTGGCATCTGGTTTTGAAAGGCCAAAGGAAATGAAATTGGCTAACCTGGAAGATGTGTTTATTAAGTTAACGGGACATTCACTAAGGGAAGGGTAAGAAACCCTGTCCCTAAAGGGAACTTAGGTCAATGAATTATTTTTATTTTTAAGTACTTCCTGATAGTATGGTTTTTTAGAGTACTTAATTGTAGAAATTTAATATCAGGAAATATTTTTAAACATTTGGAGTCTAAAGCTCCGCCGGTTGGCGGATTGGGGTATCATGTTACAAAACAAACTAAAAGAATATATGCAAGGAAAAATTGAAGCACAGAAAACTGCTGGTGCAGCGTTCATGTCAGAAAACATTAGTAAGGAAGGGGTAAAAGAATTGCCCGGTGGAATTCAGTATGAAGTAATAAAGGAAGGCACCGGTGCAAAACCTGAACTCAGGGATAAAGTAAAAGCACACTATAAAGGAACACTGCTTGACGGAAAAGAGTTTGATAATTCTTTTAAAAGAGGTCAGCCTTTTTCTGCGCCGCTTACAGCACTGATAAAAGGATGGCAGATAGCACTACCGCAGATGAGTGAAGGTAGTCATTGGCGGTTGTGGATTCCATCTGATATGGCTTATGGTGACCGTGGTGCAGGTGGTGATATTCCGGGTGGTGCCACTTTGATTTTTGAAGTTGAATTACTGGAAATTGTAAAATAAAAATTGTGTTATGCCATCAGTTGCTATTAATCCCCGTTACCCGATTGGTGAGTACGAACCAAAACCTTTTTCGATTGAACAAAAAATTGAATGGCTGGCTGATATTAAGTTTCTGCCCCTACAGATCGAAAATGCAATTTTAAATCTTGACGAGGCACAACTCCAAACTCCTTACCGGGAGGGTGGGTGGACCGTTCACCAATTAGTGCATCATGTGGCTGACAGTCATATGAATGCTTATATCCGTTTTAAAGTTGGACTAACGGAAGACAACCCCACTATTAAACCTTATGATGAAAATGAATGGACAAAGCTGCATGATGTAGAAAAATTACCTGTAAATATTTCTATTACATTATTGCATGCCTTGCATACCCGTTGGCATGAGGCATTGAAGTATATAAAAGATGATGAATGGAATAACAAAACTGTTTTTCATCCGGCAAGTAAGAAAACAATGCGGTTGTGGTATTTACTGGGAATGTATGCATGGCATGGTAAGCATCATACTGCTCATATAACTTCTTTAAGGGAAAGAATGAAATGGTAAGTTTGTTGTATGAAGGACATGAAATGGAAAACTCTTTCCTCCACCTATCTTTTTGATGACCGTTGGTTTAAAGTTCGTAAGGATGTTTGTGTAACACCCGGCGGAAAAATCGTTGACCCTTACTATGTATATGAATTTCCAACCTGGGTTGGCGCAGTTCCTGTAACCCAGGATGGTAAGATTGTAATGGTGCGTCAGTATCGCCATGCTTTGGGAGAAACGATTATTGAAATACCCGGGGGTTGTGTGGATGATACGGATAAAGATTTTCAGGAAGCTATAGCAAGAGAATTGCTCGAAGAAACGGGTTATTCATTTTCTTCGTATGAATATTTGGGCAGGATATCACCCAATCCTTCTACTAACACCAACCTGCTGCACATGTTCCTGGCAAGAGGAGGGAAGAAGATAGCTGAACAGGCATTGGATGAAAATGAAGAGATAGAAGTAATATTGCTGACGATAGATGAATTAAAACAATTACTCCGGGAAAATAAGATCGTTCAGTCAATGCATGTTAGCTGCATCATGTATGCGCTGGAGAAATTAAACGAATTAAAGTTCTAATTTTTTTTCATTTATAAACAGTAGAGAATTTTTGAAACACCCCTTTAGGGGATGGGTGCATCAACTTCTCCAACAAGAAATACACTGCCGCATACAATTACCAAGTCATCGGGATGTGCATGTTGAAGAGCAAACTCCAATGCCTTATTCACATCAGGAAAAGAATCGCCTTGCAAATTCAACTTTCCTGCTGTTTCCATTAGTTCATCTTCCGGCAAGGCCCTCGGTATTTGAGCTTTGGTGAAATAGTAAACAGCACTTTTGGGAAGCAAGGCCAGCATTCTTTCTATTTCTTTATCTTTTACCATCCCTATTACAATATGCAGTTGGTTATGTTCTGTTACTTCAGCCTGCTGAACCAATTGCCGCATGCCGTCCACATTATGCGCTACATCAAGCACTACTAATGGCGAAGTATGTATTATTTCCCAACGACCATGCAGTCCGGTTAGTTTTTTTGTATGCTGCAAACCTTTATGGATAACTTTATCATCTATTTTCCAACCAAGCTGTTGTAATTGCGAACAAGCCTCCAATACGGTCAGCAGGTTTTTTGTTTGATACACACCCGGCAAATCAAGATGGTATTTTTTATGGTCAGTATGATGATCTTCGGCCACTTCCACAACCAGCTCATGCTTTTCCCAGTTCCAATCAACCACCTGTCTTTTATGCGAAGCAATTGACAAGGGAGCATTTCTCTCTTTAGCGGTTTTCTCAAATACAATTCCTGTTTCTAACAATACTTCACCTATTACAACCGGGATGCCTTCTTTAATGATACCGGCTTTTTCAAAAGCAATTTTTTCTAAACTATCGCCGAGAATGTTCATGTGGTCCCAGCCAATATTAGTTATGATAGAAAGCTCAGGTGTAATGATATTAGTACTGTCCAATCTTCCTCCCAATCCTGTTTCGATAACCGCTACATCTACTTGTTGCTGAGCAAAGTATTCAAAAGCCATTGCTACTGTAATCTCAAAAAAACTTGGCTCTATTTCTTCAATCAGTGGCTTAATTTTTTCAGTAAAATCAATTACAAATTCCTCCCTTACCATTTCTCCATTTACTTTTATTCTTTCCCGGAAATCTTTCAGGTGAGGAGAAGTGTATAAACCTGTTTTGTAGCCGGCAGTTTGTAGTATTGCCGACAGCATGTGGCTGGTAGAGCCTTTCCCATTAGTACCTGCTATATGTATGCTTTTGAGTTTATGCTGAGGATTATTTAATGCATCACAAAGTCGGATTGTATTGGTTAGATCAGCCTTATATGCAGCAGCACCAATGCGACTGAACATAGGAAGACGGGTAAATAAATAGTCAAGGGTTTGCTGGTAGGTCATCAGGTGAGGGTATGAAAACAAAAAAGCTATAATTCAGCATCACTAATTTCAGCAATTTTCATCAGCGATTTAAGCAGGCCAACTTTTAAATCTTTGTTTTGATGAACCGGAACTGAAATCCGGAATATTGTTCCATCTTTTATGTAAATATAATGGCTGCTGTTTATCCGGGCTAATTTCCATCCTTTCTTTTCCAGGTGTTTGCAAAATTATTTTCGGACATCGTTTTCATACAGCAATTTTAAGAACCTGTGTGTTCTCATTATCAGGAGTATCAATATCAACACTAAGGCAGCCTTCAACTGCTTCGTAAATATTTTGTAACAGTTCTTCAAAAGTATCACCTTGTGTGCTGCATCCGGGAATTGAAGGCACTTCTGCCCAATAGCCACCTTCTTCTGCTTTATGGATATATACTTTCAATTTCATGCTTGTAAAACTACAATTTTATTTTTAGTTGTAAAAAAAGAGGCCACAGTTCAAAACTGTGGCCTCCTTTAACGAAGATTATTTAATTAATTCACCCTGAAATTGAACTGTACCGTTAGCATTGATTCATGATCTGCCTTATCGAACTTAATATTTTGCAGGTATTGAACGATAGCTTGTTTGTATGCAGCGTTACTGTTCGAAGAGCCTTTTGCAATACTTACAAACTTCCCAATACCATCCGGTGATACGGTGATATTGGCATATACTACAGCTTTATCAAGATCACCTTCAAAGGAATAATAACGAACTATCTTTCTGTCGCCTCTTGTCACTTTAGGTCCGCTGCCAACACCATTCCCTGTTCCGTTTCCGCCACCATTACCATTGCCACTACCACCGCCTGTTCCGTTTCCGTTTCCAACCCCCGTACCATTGCCTCTGCCACCTGCTCTGTCGTAATCATCAGCAGAACCACCGCCTTTTCCTGTTCCTGTTGTTGTTTTACCAAGCACTGCTTTAGGCACTTTGGGTGCAGGTGTTTCTACCACCGGTTTAGGTTCTGCTTTTGCAACAGAAGTCTCGTTTATTTTTGGTGATTTAGGAGCCACGGCTTTTGGCGTTGTTACTTCCGGGCTTGCTTTATCTTCCTCTTCATCCACTTCTTTGGAAGTGGTAGGGGGGGTATAAGATGCCACTCCCGGAGATCCGGCTGCTTGCACAGGATTGCCGCCACCACCACCGCTTTCTTCCTTGGAAGATTGAGGAGGTTCGGGAGGGTCGGGTGGCAGGTTAAGTTCCACTTCAATACCCGGTTCAGAAAGAGCCAATTCAGGAACGGGCAATTTCCATTTTAATAAAAACATTATCAATATGGCCAAACCAGCAAAACCGGCGGTAATCATATAAGCCTGGTTTTTGTATTTGGCTTCGAGTGATGCAGACATAGCGTAGGCATTGTTCATAACAAAGTTACAGTTTGGTGATTTGTGGTGCAATCCATTGTTGTTCACACCTGTTACTAACGATGCAAACCCCGTGCAACTTGCATAGAACATCATTTATAAAATGTTAAGATTGGCTGAAAACATCCTTTTAAGGCAGGATATACTCTAAAAAGGGGCAATATCAGGTTTTACTGAGGTAAATAGTCTTACCGGGAGGCAAAATAAAAGAAAAACTTAAAAGCAAGCCTGCCAACAGAGTTTGAATGGTTAAAGAAAATAATTGGGTCTTATCTATCTTTTAAAACGAAGGTTCGCTAAAAGTATTCCAACAAATACAATCACCATACTGGTAATATGCACCCAGGTAAAATCTTCATGTAAAATAATAGCTGCTTCTATACTACTGAATACAGGAATAAGATTACCAAATAAAGCAGTGCGACCAGCACCTAATATCTTGATGGCCCTGTTCCATAACAGAAAGCAAATAACTGATGCTCCAAGACCGAGATAAAGAATAGAAAGTAGAATTTTGCCATTCCACCCGATAGCTATCGGGTCTACGGCAGATGTATTATTTAATTCCCACACATAAAATGGCAACACCAGCAATGTTCCGAAAGAGAAAATAACAAACAAAAAATTGACTGGCGATATGGAGGCAGGTTTTTTCTTTACCATTGTATTGTAAATAGCAAAGCAAAAAGCAGCAAGCAGCACCCACAAGTCGCCTTCACCGAATTGTAAATGCACAAGGTTTCGGAAATTGCCTTTTGATAAAAGAAACAGAACACCAATTATACAAATAACCATTCCGGCAAACTTCATCCATCCCACTTTTTCTTTTAAAAATATGCGGGCAAAAAGAACTGACATGATTGGCGAGGAAGTAGTGCCTATCAAAGCAAGATTGATGGCTGAAGTATAATGTGCACCGATATAAACAAATGTGTTAAACAAAGCAATACCGGTTAATGAAATCCAAAACAGGTAGTGCCATGATTGTTTTACCACTTTCCACTCGGCTTTGAATTTTTTAAAAGCAAAAGGGAAAATAATGATGGAAGCAACAAGCCAGCGGTAAAAATTAAGACTGATGGGTGGAATTTCTTTATTGACAGCCCTGGCAACAATAAAATTACCTGACCAGATAAAAGTGGCGAGAACAGCCAACCCGATACCTGTGTAAATATTTTTTTGGGCAGACTGGTTCATTTAGAATCTAATGATGGGCAAAATCCATTTCAAATTTTCCTTTGATGCGTTCTATCGGAGGATTAAAATAGCCATATTTTAAATCAGGAAATTCTTCGTGGATAAGTTCCTGCAATTGTTTTACTCCCATGCATTCACCTGTATCAGTAGCACCAATTTTACCAAGATACCAGTCAGGGTCAATATTGAAATTTCGCCATTGTATCATTTTTAACCCGGTTTCTTTTATCAGTTTTCGCAGTGCTTCATATTCAGCCACAGAATCTGTCATACCGGGAAAAACAAAATAGTTGATAGAAGTCCAGCCGCCGAAACTGTTAACTACTTTCAGACTTTCAACAATATCTTCAAACTGGTAATTATTAGGTCGGTAATAAGGAGTATAAATTTCTTTTCTTGCAGAGTTAGTGCTTACACGAATAGAATCCAATCCTGCTTCACACAATGCTTTTACTGCATCTGGTTTAGAGCCATTTGTATTGATATTGATACTGCCTTTGGAGGTGTGTTTTCTTATTTCAATAATTGCTTCCCTGATGGTTTCCCACATTAATAATGGTTCGCCTTCACAACCCTGGCCAAAACTAATAATAGGATAGGGGGCTGCTTCTAAATGCGGCACTGTAAACTCTACAATTTCTTCTGCCGTTGGTTTGAATGTTAGCCTGTCTTGTGTGGAAACAATTTGTTCTTCATCTGGCTGTAAAGAAATACAACCAACACAGTTTGCATTACAAGCTGGTGAAACTGGTACAGGGCATTCCCATCTGCCCAGTGAAAAATTCCTTGCCGCAGGGCATTGATAAGTTAATGCGCAGTTATTAGTAAGATGAGTGACTAAGCGATTATGCGGATAATGTTTTTGTAATTCCGTTACTCCTTCTTTTACTTTTTCCTGGTCGTACCCGGCACAATCTTGTCGGATGTCAGGTTCTACTCTTGTAGCAGGCACATAGAACTTATTGTCTAACCAACCAGCAGCGGTATAACAAAACAAAGGAAGAATAGGGGCATCTTTAGCAGTCTCATAAGCAGCGAGATAAAAACCTGTATGTGCCGGTGGTATAAACGCCGCAACGGCCCATCCTTTTTCACATAATCTCATATCACCTGTTTCCACATCAATGCCAATACCCCTGCGGCCGGGTAATTCATACAAAGAGCCGCCATCGGGCAGTTCTATCCATTCATCTTCAGGCACAGGCATAGCATCCCAGCCAGTTCTGCCAGTAACGTATAATGAAGTGTCTTCAAAAATATTTCCCTTACCGTCGGAGTAGAGAATGTATGGGGATTGTTGTAAACTCATTTATTCAATTGCTGGTTGCAAAAGTCGTTAAATTCCTGTTCATTTACGACAGTCTTTGTCTCGTCAACAAATTGCTGGATAAACTTATTATTTTTGAAGTTGATGGTGAGGAGACCATCTTTAAGGATTATGTTACTCAACTCTGACCAGGTTATATTCCTTTTTGGAAAAGAGGGATAAGCAATTTTTTCTTTTATTATACTCACAAGCATTGGCCTTTTGGCCACGAAGTAAAATGAACCCAGTAAAAAACAGATAATTGCAATCCACCAATATCCCATTTGTAACCATGTCATCGCAATAATATATTCTGCCAATAATTTATAAGGAGTTCCTTGATTATTTTTAAATGAGAGCAGGAAGTAATCAATAAAAAGTACAATGGTGATGAGTGAAGCCCCAATAAGTGCAGCTATTCTGATTGATTTTATTTCAGTTGAAACAGCGAGATATACGAACAGGGCAAGGTTAATGATAATGATGAACAAAGCAATCCTGTTGTACTGATTTATCTTTTCATTCTTCAACGTTATTTCAAACTGCTTCATCTTAACTATTACTTGTCACCAATAAGTTACACAACTTATACAACACCCTTGCACCCACATTGGCATCCCAATCAGTGTCACCACCAATGCCCACTTCATTCAGATCAAAACCAATAATAGTTTTACCGCTTTCCAGAACTTTAGTGAAGAGATAAAACACCTGTTCCAGTTCAAAACCACCCGGCACCGGTGTACCTGTAAAAGGGCAAAGCTTTCTATCAAGACCATCAATATCAAAACTGATAAAAACTTTTTGCGGCAGTTTATCCACTATTTCTTCGGCTATTTGTTTCCAGGTTTGTCCTTCGTACTGGCGGTTCCTTATTTCTTTGTCAAAATAAGCGATAACACGAAAATTACTGTTCTTTATATATTCCCATTCATCGCCTCCAAAGTCTCTTATACCCACTTGCACCAACCGTTCCAATTGCGGAATTTCTTCCAATGCATTATACATAATGCTGGCATGTGAATAATTAAATGCTTCATAGGCAGACCTCAGATCACAATGCGCATCTATTTGAAGGATGCCAAATTCTCCATGTTTTTCTGCAATGGCTTTAAAGAAACCCAGTGGGCCACTATGATCGCCACCAACCAGGCCAACTAATTTATTTTTTTCAAGTAACACTTTTGTCTGGTCATATACCCAGTTGTTCATGAAAATACCGCCTTCGTTTACTTCCTTTATCGTTTTACACATAAACTGGTTGGCTGACACATCTTCTCCTTTGGAGATATAGTCAATATACAGTTCAGCTTCTTTGCGCAGGTAATCACTTTTCATTAAAACTTTTCTATCTGTAGGCCGCATATAAAAACCCTGTTTCCATGCATCAGGAAATTCGGGGTCGAAAAGATCCACCTGCATACTTGCCCTGAAAATTGCTTCGGGTGCCCTTGCCGTTCCTGCCCCATAGCTAACAGTAACTTCCCATGGGATAGGTACAATTATCAACCGGGCATCCTCTTCGTTTGTCGGTAAGCCAAAAATATTATTGTTGGGATTACTGACATTGTTGGGATTATAATTTGTAAGGTTAACCATAGTAAGGGGTGGCATTTAAAGCGGTGTAAATTAAACTGCTTTCACATAGCAGCAAAATATAGAAGTTCATTTGTGGAAAAGCTATTCATAGTAAGAGAATAGTCTTGCAGAAGGGTAATAAAAAAGGAGTCGCCTGACTCCTTAAAATTATTAAAACAAACCGTCATTATTTCCGACTTAGATGTTTAAGGTGAGATATATGAGAGGCCAGGGCCAACCTCATTTTTGGATATTCAATGTAGGGCATACCAAAATCCTGGCAGGCCTTTTTGATTATCTTACTGATGGCAGGATAATGTACATGGGATATTCTTGGAAAGAGGTGATGTTCTACCTGGAAATTCAATCCGCCTACCAGCCAGGAGATTAACCGGTTGCGGGTAGCAAAATTGGCTGTTGTTTTTAGCTGGTGTAGTGCCCATTCATCTTCCATTTTACCGGTAGTTGCATTGGCTCGTGGAAAATGTGTTTCTTCTACTGTATGTGCCAGTTGAAAAACAATACTTAATACAACTCCTGTAAACATACCATAAATTAAAAAGCCTATTACCCAGGTAGAGAAACCTAATGTGTAGATAGGGACGGCCATAAAAATAAAGGCATGTAATAATTTAAACCCCCAGAAAGAGAGATGGTCGCCGGTGCTCATTTTAGTTAGCGATGTAGGACCAATTCTGCCGAGGAAATATTTTTTATAGTCAGTAAAGAAAACCCACCAGATATAAAGTAAAGAATAGGCTAACCAGAAATACCAATGCTGAAACCGGTGAATTTTGTAATACTTCTGTGTTTCACAAAGACGAAGAAGGGGCTTTGCTTCTATGTCATCATCAATGCCTTCAATATTGGTGTAAGTATGATGGATGATATTATGTTTTGAACGCCACATAAAGTTATTAGCTCCCAAAAAATTTAATGATAACCCTGCCAGTTCATTTACCCATTTGTAGCGGCTAAAGCTACCATGCAAACCGTCATGCATAACATTAAAACCAATGGCTGCGGTTAACCCGCCAAGAACGATACATTCTGTGATGGCCAGCCAGGTGGTGGGGGTGTAAAATACCAGGTGAATGTAAACAGCTACAAAGCTAATTACCAGCACTATGGCTTTAAAATGCAAAGAAAAATTACCGGTAGAAGACTTGCCAGCTTGTGTAAAATAATCACTTATTCTTTTCTTCAATTCGCTATGAAAAGATTGTGATGCGGTTGAGAATTTCGGACTTGCCATAGACTGCTTTTTCAGAAGGGCAAAGTTAAACTATCTATGTCAGAACAGGCAGGAAAATTAAGGCAACCGATTGATGTGGATAACCGGCGGGTTTGCTTAAATTTTTGGTAAAAAGCCAGCCACTAACACCTGTTATGTTTCATTCTGTATCAATGCATCAAGATGGCGGATACCAATCTTTTTTTCGCTGATAAAGCCTTCAGCAAATTTTACCCCAATCCGTTTGCCAAACATTCTTGCTCTGGCAATAACACTTTCTAAAAAGTCGGGAGTAGAAATATAAGTCTGTGGCCCATCTGCAGTGCTATCAGCCGTATGAAATTGAGTGGAGTAGGCTTCTATTGATTTCATTCTTTGTTCAAACACATCACTAATGTCAATTAATAAATCCGGCTCATGATACCAGTCTTGTATATAATGCAGCACATAGGATGGCCGCCATTTTTGCTGTGCTTGCCCGGCCTCATTGTTGGTTTCTATTTTAGCAAGCCCTGAAAGAAAACAACAATCAGCAATCATCTTACCGGCACGGCCATGATCGGGGTGACGGTCGTTCAGCACATTGCCGATAACAATATCCGGCTGGTATTTACGGATGGCTGAAATGAGTTTTAATTTATTTTCTTCATCGTTTTCAAAAAAGCCATCTCTCATTTTCAGATTCTCTCTTACCTGCACACCTATTATCATGGCAGCATTGGCCGCTTCATTGTAACGGGTTTCAATGGTGCCTCTTGTACCCAGTTCACCTTGTGTAAGGTCAACTATGCCAGCTTTTTTACCAGCTTTTATTTCATTGATAAGAGTACCGGAGCAGCCAAGTTCTACATCGTCGGGATGAACGCCAATGGCAAGAATATCGAGTTTACCCTTATCCCCTAAAGGGGAATATTGCAGTCTTATGAAAGAGAAACATGTCATTTATCAATGATTGATTGAATTGTATAAAACTATCTGATTACCATGAAAATTACAAACAAGCAACAATATTTAGTAAGAAGTAGTTGTTACACCCCTTTAGGGGATGGGGGCTTACCGTCTATAAGGGTTATTATACCAGGTCCCATCTATCTCTTTCACAATGTTTTCGATTTGCCGGTCCATGGTGTTTTCTTTAGTATCCCAATCCTGTTTCAGGTTGCCGCCTACAAACCAGGCAACGGTCTGGTAAAGCCGGGCATTTAATCCGCCTTTATATTCTTTAATTATTTCATAACAGTTATTACCTGTTTGCCGGTTGATGAGTTTCATCAGGATTTTTCCCTGGTAAACAGAGAGGTTGGAAAGCGGTTCGGTGAATTCTTTTTTTAAGTCTTTTTCTCTTGCTTTAATAATGGTTTTTCGTTCTTTTTTTCCATTGATGCCCGTCAGGTTTTTATTAATATCATTGATGGTGCCACCGGCAATTCTTGCATACGGGTAAGTAACATACACAGCATTGCGTAGCCTTGTCCATTCTGCAATAAACTTAGCCAGTTTATCTGGTGATAGTTTGG
>JBKJIX010000128.1:0-7577 GCA_046598205.1 Chitinophagaceae bacterium | reverse complement strand
AAGATGAGAGTCATAGATAAAATCAAAAAAAACATTGCTAAATTGGAACTTAAACCTGAAGACGTTGGTTTTGTAATAACTTAATAATCATTGCAATTAAAAAACGTTAGTCAGAACCCTATTGAAACATTCCGTACATATTTAAACACCCAAGACTTTGCCATGCTGCCCTACGCTATTTTTAGCACATTGCAAGGCACACAAAACCCAGACACAAACCAAACCTTGCAAAGAGCCAAAAATGCCAACACACAACCCACCCACCCCGGCTGACGAATATCTATCATCATTTGTTCAACACTTCAGCAATATATCTTTACTCAGCACCAAAGCCCACCCACCACCCAACTGACGTAATTCATATCGGTTTCACATGTAGCATCGGCAGGACAAACATCATCAGCAACGACAAAACCGACACACTACACATCATTGCGGCATTAATAGTATAGCTTCAATTTTCTTTATCTTTAAACCTTATTTATCATAGCATTATAACTTATGGCCAAAGCTAAAAAAACTGTAACCTCAAAAAAGCCTATTGAACAGTACGAACATAAAGACAAAGAGAGACTGAATAACCCACCAGTTGGACTTGTAGATGCTCATACTGACAATGGAGGATATAAAAAGAAAACCTACTCATACGACCCACATCTTGACCCACAACTACAATGGGCAGGAAAAACAGAACATACAAGTTTTGATGTGCCGACAGTTAGCTTACATGTGCATGAACGCATTAACCCCAGACGTATAATAGAATCAGTAAAAAATGCCGAGGAGAAAAAACCACAAATGAGTTTGTTTGAAGAACAAAAGAAACCATTACGTGAAGCGATAGAATTTTATAAACACAAAGAAAATTGGAGTAACCGGCTGATTGCTGGGGCGGCCTTTTGATAATAAATTAACTTGGCAGTATTATGAAATATTATCATGGCGTAACAAATAATAATTGGTTCAATTACCTAAGTAAGATAAATCCGGAAGATATCAATTTTTGGCAACCCGGAGGAACAGTGAATTTTAAGGTACTCACACCAGGAGCACCATTTCTTTTTAAACTAGCGAGTCCTTTGAATGCAATTGGAGGGGTTGGCTTTTTTTCAAGCCACACCTTTTTACCTATTTCAATTGCATGGGATACATTTAGAGATAGAAATGGTTGCGAAACTATTGATGAGTTTAGTCGAATGATTTTAAATTATCGAACAGATAAAAATAACATCAATCCTACCATTGGTTGTATTGTTCTTAACAACCCGATTTTTTTTAAACGAGAAGATTGGATTGAAACACCTGCTGATTGGGGTAAAAGTATTGTACTGGGAAAATCATATGATTCAGAACAAGAGATAGGAAAAACACTATGGTCGAAAATAGAAAGACTCATTCAAAAATATTTTTATTTAAATACTATTGCTGAAGGTGATAACCAATTCATAATGAGTGAGCCGGAATCTCTAGGCTATGGAAATTCTGTATTAACAAAGGTTAGAATTGGGCAAGGTGCTTTTAGAGTTTTAGTTACAGACGCATATTCCAGAAGATGTTCTATAACTGGTGAAAAAACGCTTCCTGTATTAGAAGCAGCTCACATTAAATCTTACGCTGAATCAGGTCCTCATCATATTTCTAATGGTATTTTATTGAGGTCAGATATGCATAAACTATTTGATGGAGGTTACTTGACAATAACAAAAGATTTAAAAGTTGAAGTTAGTTCAAGAATAAAAGAAGAATTTCAAAATGGGACGGAATATTATCAATATCATGGCAAAGAGTTATTATTTCTTCCAAATAAACTAGTTAATAACCCCAATGAAAAATATATTGAATGTCACAATACAAATATTTATAAAGGATAAAAGAGATAGTTTAAACCAACGAAATAATATACTGAAACAAAATAAAAGGGTTCTTTTGGATGAATAGTGCATATCAGAAAATGAAGACTTGGAATTTGGAAAATGGAAATTAGCAGTTTCATTTGACTATAATTAATTAAAAAAAGCAATGCCCGAGCAACAAAACATAGAATACAAACAAAGCTGGCACGATGACTACCTCAAATGGGTTTGTGGTTTTGCCAATGCACAAGGTGGTGTAATTTTCATTGGTAATGATGATAATGGAAATGTAGTTGGCATTGCTGATTATAAAAAACTGATGGATGAAATTCCCAATAAAGTGAAAGACCTTATGGGTATTTTGGTTGATGTAAACCTGCATGAAGAAAAGGGACTATACTATCTTGAAATAATTACGCAGCCCTATGCAGTGCCTATTTCATTACGTGGAAGGTATTACTACCGCAGCGGAAGTACCAAACAGGAATTGATTGGTGCAGCACTCACCGATTATTTACTTCGCAAAAGCGGTAAGACATGGGATGAGGTTAGCGAACCCACAGCTTCTCTTGATGATATTGATGATATCAGTTTAAAATCTTACATAGCTGCGGCACTTCATTCTGGCAGAATTGCAGATGTGGAAGGATTAAACAAAGCAGATTTGCTTGCCAAACTAAGGCTGACAGATGACAACGGCAATATCAAAAGAGCAGCCATTATTTTGTTTGGAATGAATCCGGCAAAATTTTATAATAATTGTGTTTTAAAAATTGGCCGCTTTGGTAAAGACAGTAGCGAACTAAGATTCCAGGAAGTTGTGGAAGGCAATATCATTCAAATGCTGAGAGAAGTTCCTGAACAATTAAACCGTAAGTTTTTTATCAGAATGATTTCATTTGAAGGAATGCAAAGGATTGAGAGAGGTGAATATCCTGTCGCTGCACTTCGTGAGATGCTTCTCAATGCTCTGGTACATCGCAATTACTTAGGTTCATCAATAGTACAGATGCGTATGTTTGATAACTACTTTAATATCTGGAACGAAGGTGAATTGCCAGCTGGCATTAGTTTGGATTCACTCAAACGGCAGCATCCATCACGACCAAGAAATTGGCTGATAGCTGATGTTTGTTTCAAAGGTGGCTATATTGATGCATGGGGAAGCGGCACATTAAAAATTATCAGCACCTGCAGGGAATCCGGATTACCTGACCCTGAAATTATTGAACAGGATGGCGGCATATTGGTAACATTGTTTAAAAACAAATACAGTGCAGAGCAATTACAAAAATTAGGATTGAATGAACGGCAGATTAAGGCAGTTTTGTATGTAATAGAAACCAGGAGCATCATTAACAGTCAGTATCAGAAAATAAACGATACTTCCGAAAGGACTGCTTTGCGTGACCTTGAAGAATTAACCGTCAAGAAAATTTTGATAAAAACCGGTTCAAAAAAAGGAACATCTTATAAACTTGCCGATGGCTGATTTATGGCGGAAATCTGGCGGTTATGGCGGTTATCGGGCGGATAAATAATTGACCGTATTGACCGCTAATTAGCCGGGAATAGGCCGTTTTCAAAGGGAAAAAGTAATGAATGACAGCCTCCAAAATCAAATACAGTTATTTAAGTCCGTCTTTAAAGGCAGGGACGATGTATTTGCAATCCGTTGGGAGAAAGCTGATAAAAGCGGTTATATGCCTGCCTATTATTTCGACCCGTACAGATACCGGGCTCATAAAATGAAAGGCGGTACTTTTCAAAACTACACGGATAAAACATACCTGAAACTTACAGATGATGAAATTGCTAAACACCTAAAAGGTGAACAATTCATCGGAATCTATCCGCTGCTTCCCGATAATACTTCATGGTTTATTGCAGCCGATTTTGACGAATTAAATTGGATTAATGATGCAAGAAAATTTCTAAAAGCATGTAATGAAAAAAATATCCCTGCCTACCTAGAACGTTCCCGTTCGGGTAAAGGAGGGCATGTTTGGATATTCTTTGAGCAACCCTACCCTGCAATCAGGAGCAGGAAAATTTTTATTTCAATTCTTGAACAGTCCGGGGCATTTTCAGTATTTGATAAGAGTTCAAGCTTTGACCGCCTGTTTCCTAATCAGGATTTTCATTCCGGGAAAGGCTTAGGTAATTTAATCGCACTTCCACTTTTCAAGAAAACCTTAGAGCAAGGCAACAGTTGTTTTATTGATACTGAAACTTTGTTGCCCTTAACGAACCAATGGAATTTTTTGAATTCAATTGAAAGACTCCCGACTATTGTACTTGATAAACTCTACCAGGAGTATTCAAATTCCTCAGACGCATTTAACATAAAGGAAGCAACTGGAAAGTTAACCATCACACTGAGTAATGCCGTTAAGATTACCCGAGATGGATTGACTCCTTCATTGACTAATTTTCTTAAGGAAGAATTAAATTTCACCAACTCAGAATTTATCATAAAGAAGAAAATTGGCAGGAACACTTTCAGAACAGAACGCTATTTTAAATTTGTTGAAGAAACAGAAAATGAAGTAATCGTTCCAAGAGGCTTTATCGGTAGGTTAATTCGCTTTTGCAGGGAGAATAAAATTGAGCATGATTTCATTGATGAACGAAAGAAACACAAACCGATAAGTTTTATATTCAATGTCCAACTCAGAGAGCATCAGCAAGCAGTAATTGAATCCATTTCAAAAAAGGATTTGGGAGTAATCGTAGCACCGCCCGGCTCAGGCAAGACGATTGTTGCTTTGAAGATTATTTCGGATAAACAGCAACCAGCTTTAATCATCGTTCACCGAAAGCAATTAGTTGAGCAATGGACAGAAAGAGTTGAAACTTTTCTAGGCATTCCAAAAAATGAAATTGGAAAAATTGGGCAAGGGAAAAGCAAAGTTGGAAAGAAAATCACAATAGCAACAATTCAAACTTTGTCAAAAGAACTTGGAAGAACTGGTGCGGAAAATATTCTAACAGCTTTCGGAACAATTATTGTTGATGAGTGCCATCATATACCAGCCGAAACATTCCGAACAACAATTGCGAAACTTCAAACTTTTTATCTCTATGGTTTGACAGCAACACCTTTCAGAAAATACAATCACGGCAAATTAATTTTTATCCATTTGGGAGAAGTCATTGCTGAAATCAAATCAAGTGAAATCAGTAATTCACAGCAACCGAAAATCATTATCAGAAATACCGAACTTGATATCCCTTTTAATTCAAAGACAGACCAATTTGAAACTCTATCAAAGATTCTCATTCACGATTCAGCCAGAAACAAATTAATTCTTCAAGATATAATCAACGAACTGAAAGCAGGAAAAAGAGTTGTGATAATTACTGAAAGAAAAGAACACATTGATTCACTACATCAGTTTCTCAAGCAATCTTATGAGACAATTACTTTGAGCGGAAGTGATTCTGAAAATAACCGAGCTACAAAATGGAAAATTGTTAAAGAAGGAAATTATCAAGTTCTGATTACAACAGGGCAATTCTTTGGTGAAGGAACTGATTTGCAAAATGCAAATCGCTTGTTTCTTGTTTATCCATTTTCATTTGAAGGAAAACTGATTCAATACATCGGCAGGGTTCAGCGTTCAGAAGTCCCTCCAACAATTTATGATTACCGGGACATTAAGATTGATTACCTGAATAAGCTATTTCTGAAACGAAATACTTTTTACAGAAAGTTTGAAAAACAAGCAACTCTGTTTGATGAACCGAAAGAAGAAATTATTGATACAAACACCATTACAATTGAGCGACAAATAAAAATTCCTATTGAGCAACTTGAATTTCGTTATGGCAGTGTTGCATTCAAACATTCAGTTATAGAATTGAAAACAGAGCTTGAATTTGAAATTGAGAATCTTGAAATAAGACCAGAGTTTGAAGTTTTGAAATCCTATTTTGCGAAAGCATTGAAATCAAAGAATGTAAAGATTGATATTCATGCAGAATTGGAAAACGATAAACTGATTTCACAATTAGCCACTTCCAAAGATGTTGAGAAAATAAATCGTGAAGTTATTGAAGGAGTGAAGTTCGCTTTTGTTTCAAAGAATATTATCGGAAAACAAATGCTTCAAAATGAAAATCTTTTAGACATCAATCAAATTCAATCAAGTGAAGGCAATTCGCTTTACACTTCAGGAGAAGAATTAATAGAAGATATTTTGAAAAAAGGTACCTATAAACATCAAAAACATTTGCAGTTCTTATCCCAACGACATGACAGAAGCATTCTGAAAATTCGGTTTGTATTAAGTCCGTTTTCATTTGTTTTCCTATTGACGGGCAAGGAACAGTTTCACATTGTATTAGAAACTCTTGACACCGAAGAAGCTACTTATTTATGGCACTTCCCAAAAGACAAACCAACACTTAAAACAAAGTTGAAAGAAATTAATGGTCAGCTAAGCATTATAAGAAACAAAGGCAGACAAGCTTTTCTTGAACTGCAACCTGAGAATTTTCGTCGTATAATACACGACTATACAGACAATAAAAAGGGATTCATCATCTGGAAAGACTTATTAGAAGAGCAAATTGTTTAGCCAATGCACCAAGTCAGGCACATTTGCAAGGCACACAAAGCCGACACACAATAGCTAACCTTGCAAAAGAGCCTGCCTTGTGCCAACGCTTCCGGGACACACCCTACTTCGTTGGACACATACTTTCAATTCGACACACCAAGACGAAGGGCGAACATATAACAGGGGGTTTTCTACTATGCTGGCTGACGTAGTAACAATGAGCTGCATATCGCTATCATCTAATATCCGGCTGACGAATTACTATTTAGCTTTTTGTTGTTAACTTCAACTTCAGTTTTTCAAATCGGCAGCGGTTCCGGGCTGGACATTCAATGAATGCCAGCACAGCAGAAAGCCCTGTCCGTTGTGCGACATTTTGTTTTACCTCTGCGCAATGGTTATATTTAATTATCCTTAATCAAAATATTATGACTTCAGAATCTACCGTTATCACAAATACCATAGGGAATACACCCATGGTAGAGTTAAGAAATATAGTTCCGGCTAACAGTGCCCGGATTATAGCTAAAATGGAAAATACCAATCCAACAGGAAGCATGAAAGATAGAATGGCTATAGCTGTAATTAAAGCAGCAGAAAGAAAAGGATTAATCGGCAAGGGAAGTACAATTGTAGAATATACCGCCGGAACAACAGGCATCTCTCTCGCATTTGTGTGTGCCTCCCTGGGTTATAATTTTCATGCAGTTTTTTCGGATGCCTTTAGCAATGAAAAAAGAATTACCATGAAGGCTTTTGGAGCTACCATTACAGATGTATTAAGTGACAACAAGAAAATAACAGAAAATCTTATAAAAGATATGATTGAAACATCCAGACAGATAAGTGAACAAGATAATCACTGGTGGGCAGACCAATTAAATAATCATGATGCAGAGGAAGGATATTATCCGCTTGGTGATGAAATGTGGGAGCAATCCAAAGGTGAAGTAGATGCCTTTGTACATACAGTAAGTACTGCACATTCCATTCATGGTATTACTAAATCACTTTTAAAGCATAATAATAATATAGAAATATTTGCAGTTGAACCAGACGAATCGGCAGTATTGTCAGGCCGTCCTTCGGGGTCACATAAAATTGAAGGTATTGGAATTGGTTTTATTCCACCTCTATGGCAACCAGAAATTGTAAATGA
>JBKJIX010000052.1:0-5816 GCA_046598205.1 Chitinophagaceae bacterium | reverse complement strand
TTATTTAGAAACCATTTGTAAGGATGTTGAAAAAAATAAGATAAAAAGTATCTGTGCTTTTAGCTATATCTTTTCTAATCAATTTTGGTCTATTATATAATTCATATTGGTATTATTCACAACTGCTAAAACCTTTGCTAACAATTTGTTTTTAAATTGACCCTATCAATTAAGCAGCCAGCTTTATTAAAAGAAAATCAGACGGAACTATATGTTATGCTGGAGTGGATTTAGAGAATACGAAACTGATTTTAAATAAACTCAATTGATGTGTTTGCTGAGGAGAAAGTCCAACCACAACTGGGGTTTATTATCTACACTCTATTATTTAATGTTTATCAAAAAGGGGCATTAGTAACTTCGAATTTAAACATTCTTATCCTTTACGGTTTGGTATGATTTTTCATGTAAGCAGACAACATGAATTCTGTAGATATACTATCACCCAAAGAGCCTGAAGCCGCATATCCAAGCAATTTCTCTCAGGTTTATGATCAGTATGCAGCGGCATTATTTGGAATAATTG
Organism: Chitinophagaceae bacterium; assembly: GCA_046598205.1. GTDB lineage: Bacteria > Bacteroidota > Bacteroidia > Chitinophagales > Chitinophagaceae > JJ008. The sequence goes on along the minus strand of JBKJIX010000052.1, from coordinate 5,290 downwards.
TACGGGATACGGGCAATAGGGAGGCAGCAGAAGATATATTGTGTTCAGCATTTCATAAAATATACGAAGACTTGTCATCTTATCACAGAGAGAAGCAAAGCCTTTTTACGTGGATGCTGTGTATTGTTCGTAAAGAAATACAAACCTTCCATCAAAGTTGATTACGCCATCGTTGGTGCTTGTAATTGAACCAGCTATTGTAATAATTGATTTTTAAAGCAAATAAAAGGAGTCTTTAATTCATGTGGTCGGTTGAGATACTTCTTCAAGCTCACTACACCAACCACGGCTGATAACTATGGGGAACTGTTTATCTAATTATTTTTTTTGAATAATTTCCATGAGATTTATATTGGGTAATGTTTCCAGACTTATCTCTTTCAAAAACAAGTGTTTCGCCTAATTCATCATCATTTCTGATTCTGCGAAAAGTATCACCTTCTATATGTTTATAAAAAGTCATTGCATCTCCAGGCTTTTCTGATGGCAAAGAAAGGCCGACTAATTTATCGCCCCATGTAGAAAAATACTTTTCACCCCACCAGGGCAGTTGGTTGTAATAGCCAGTATATTCCTTAAGATCTTTTTTTGGCATTAACGGATTTTCTTTTTCGGAAACCTTTACTTTATTTAAAATTGCACTGATCCCATCGGCATATTTATCAGGATCTATACCATTCGCATTAATCATTACGGAATAGGCTCTTTTATTCTTAAGGTCTAGTTGTAAGGTTGTCTGATACCCCGGACAGCTTCCTCCGTGACCCGCCCAGGTATTTCCATTATCTCCTTTATAAACAATAAACCCCAGCCCCCAGGTGGTTTTCCAGTTAGGGTCTGTAAAGTGTACTTGCTGCATATATTTTAGGGTGGAGGGTTTTAAAATTTCAGAAATTGTTGAATCTCTTAATCGGAATTGCCAGGATGCAAAACTCCCTAAATCAAAAACGTTTGAAGTGAATCCAGCTGCTGGTGCAATTCCATTCGCTGTAAAGAAATTTACTTTTTCCCGTTTGCCAATTCTTGTCATGGCACTGTAGCCATTCGCCAATTCTTTACCATATAATTTTTCGGGCATTACTGTTCGGGTAGCTGAAAGTCGCAAAGGGGTTAGAATATTTTTCTGAACATATTCATCATAGGAAATTCCTGTTATTGCTTCTACTATTTCGCCTAACAATGTGAGCCCAAGATTGCTGTATTGAAAATATGTAGAGGCCGGATAAAGGGTTTCCTGTTCGCTTAATTTGGAATCTATTTGCACTTTGCTTGGAAAAGGAAAGTCAGGGCCTGTCCAGTATGGATACGCAGCTTCCCTGGGAAGTCCGGAAGAATGCGTTAATAATGAACGGATGGTAATCGGGCCACTTTCCGGATATTTTTGCTCCAATTTATAAACAGGCAGTAAATCACTTACTTTGTCATCCAAACGAAGTTTTCCTTCATCATATAGTTTCATGATTGCTATTGATGTAAAAAGTTTGGATATAGAACAAATGCTAAAAAGGGTGGAAGCATCTGCTTTACTATTTTTCTCAACATTGGACATACCCACGGCACCAGACCAAAGTATTTTTTGATCATCAATTACTATCGCTGTTAAGCCAGGTAAATGATCAAAATCTTTTTGAGCCTCTAACCATACCTCTACCAATTTAAAAGCTTCTGTATAGTCTTTTTTCTTTTCCTGGGCATATGCAGTGCTGATTAATAAGGAAAGTAAAATGATTAAATAATATTTTTTCATTTTTTCTGGTTTTATAATTAACTCCTTTTTCAAAATATTAGGGGCGACTAAATATAGGTTATATCACTACGTAATTCATTCTTTATCGAAGATTTTCCCAGATGAGTGTCAGATGGCTTTGTGTGTTTGGGCTGCGGCATCCCGATTTTTATCGGGACAGGCTTCGTCGTTACTACAGAGGTGCATTATAAATTAACGCCGAGCCGATAGCTATCGGCTTCACTCCGCACACAAAGGCCAGGCTGTGAGACGCTGCTATGAAGTTTAAAGTTTGTAAGACTCGTCAGGGAAGAAGGCTACGAAGTGATAAGGTTGTAAGATTGGGGAGGGAAGAGCCATCGGCTCGGTTAATACTATAACAACGGATTTTAATCCGTTGTAGATAAATACAGGATAAGTTGAGAGCCGTAGGCTCGGCACATATTATGGAGCAGTACTCTTTTATATTGACCGAGCCTACGGCTCTCTTATCGCTTTTTACTTTCTTCTCAACGGATTCAAATCCGTTGTTACAATATAAATCGAGCCTACGGCTCTTGGCTCTCAGACGAGTGTCAGATGGCTTTGTGTGTTGGGGCTGCGGCACTCGTCGTACTACGAAGTTGCATTATATATTAACGCCGAGCCGATAGCTATCGGCTCCACTCAACACATAAGGCTGGGGTGTGAGACACGGCTACGAAGCGGTATGGTTGGGAGACTCGGCTGGGAAGAAAATTTTCTTTTACATCAATTTTTTTACATGATCCGAAAGTCGCAAACTCAGCGCAATCAATGTTAGCGTTGGGTTTGGCGCTGCGCCGGTAACATAACATGATGCCCCAGCTACAAATAAATTTGCCAGGCTGTGTACTTTACAATTGGCATCTACCACGCCATTTTTTGGATCATCACTCATACGGGTAGTGCCCATGTGGTGCCAGCCCCCGCCAGTGAATGATGGCCATGTGTTATCATTTTCATCCTGTAGATAATCCATCAGTTTTACACGGCCTATTCCTTCAAGCCCCACTTGCTGACCAATGAGTTCATAAATTTTACGGATGCTTCTTTTTTCAAGCGGTGTAAGTACCCAATTCAAATTTGCACGAGGCATACCTAATGAATCTTTTTCAGTATCAAGTGTAACTCTTGAATCAGGATTGGGCGCCTGCTCTATCCTGGTAAAAAGTTCGAATGCCCTGCTTTCACTTGATTCCGGTGGCGAAACTGTTGTCTGATCTGCTTTTTCAAACATTGCCATAGCACTGTCCATGCTTTTCCGGGGATCTGCTTCCTTCCATACATCAATCATAGGGGGCATATTTTTGGCAATGGCCAGAGGTGTAAGTGAACTGGTGCCGTTTAATATTTTGAACTCTTCCTGTTTTTGTTGTGTAATGGCCAGCTCAGCACGGGCTTTAGTTATGCCATAATTTAATCCGTATAATTTTAAGGGGTTAGGCTTTTCAAGCCATAGTTCAGCAGATTTTATTTCAAGATGCTCCATAAAATAACGGCCTACATTATCGTTGTCATTACCCAATCCTTTTGCAGTCTGTTGATTGGAGGCAAGCAATATTCTTGCATTCTGAATGGAGCAGCAAGCAAGAATAAAATACTTTGCTTTTACGGTATGTTCTTTTCCACTATAATTTTTTATGGTTACTTCATTGATGGAAGAAACGCCTTCATTTGCTTTAATGTTTGTGACATTTGCGTAAGTATAGAAATGAACATTTTTGGCTTTTACAATAGTGTCCTTATATTTTACTCCAAACTGTGCAGGCGGGCTGAATTGCCAAATCTTATTCCAAACCACACTATCATCTTTCAGCAATGGTTGTAATTCAGAATCCTGTTTTTGCCAATACTTCCAATCGTACTCATAAGGTCCCAGGTCAATATTTTTATGTGCTCTGGCATAAAAAGGATCCAGGTCTTCTCGTTTAATAGGCCAGCCGCTGTGGGGCACCCAATCTCTTTTTGTAAAATCAACAGGATCGAATGTAGAACAGAACCCTGCCCAATGCCCGGTAGTGCCGCCAAAATAATGCAGCCTTGCTGATTTTAATGGATAGTAATGCTGACCTGTTGTTTTGCCTGCATACAATTCCTGCACCTTTTCATCATATTCAAACCCGCCACCTTCAAGCAGTATTATTTTGTAAGGGCTATTCATCCATTCAAGTGCAATGCTGATGCCGGCAGCGCCTGCGCCGATTATACAAACATCGCCTTCTATAAGCGAGTTAGCTGATAATTCTCTTGCATCAATGTGCATATTTTATTTTTAAGTTTATGAAGAAAGGAGGGAGAGAAGTGCAGTTTGCCTGGCCTCCGTAACAGAAAGCACCCAGCCCTTAACAATAACTGTGTTGCCTGTTTTAAAATCGGTGTAAATATTTTTATCGATGAATGTGTGAATATCTGCCGGCTTTGTTGTTTCCGTTATTGTAGTTCCTTCAGCATTTCGTACCAGCAGGTCTTCAATTTTTTTCATGGAGTATTCATCAGGTGTTTTAGAGCCGTAGGCTTTGCCAATCTCTTTTATTGTTTTTGCATCACACAAATGAGATAGCATATCGGGCACTGACAATAGTTTATCAAAATCGGAAACATGACTTGTACAATTTAAAAATGGTACAGTTAAAGTGGCCGCACCCATTACAGTCAGGGTGAGAAATGTTTTTCTTTTCATGTTAGTATTGGGTTGGTAAAACAAAATACATATAATTTTTCATGTTATAATTTTTTTGATTATACATTTTTTACTCAATCATTTGAGATTTGAAATAACCTATCTGTAATGGAAGATTTGAGAAATTGGTATATTTTACTATGCTCAATTGAATTACTTGACCATGAAGTGAGTGACCTTTCGTTGCTTCTGGGTAAACTACTCAGACGATTTCCTTCCCAGACGAGTGTCAGATGGCTTGGTGTGTTGGCCTTGTGGCACTCGTCGTACTGCGGAGTTGTATTACAGATTAACGCCGAGTTCACTCCGCACACAAAGGCCAGGCTGTGAGACACTGCTACGAAGTTTAAAGTTTGTAATACTGGGCTGGGAAGAAAACGGGTGTTAAGTGGCTTACTTCTCAGACGAGTGACAGATGGCTTTGTGTGTTTGGGCTGCGGCATCCCGATTTTCATCGGGACAGGCTTCGTCGTACTACGGAGTTGCATTATAGATTAACGCCGAGCCGATAGCTATCGGCTCCACTCCACACACAAAGGCCGGGCTGTGAGACATCGGCTACGAAGCGGTAGGGTTGGAGACTCGGCAGGGAAGAAGATTTTTCCCAGACGAGTGTCAGGTAGCTTTGTGGGTTTGGGCTGTGGCACTCGTCGTGGCTTCGGAGTTGCATTATGGATTAACGCCGAGTCCACTCCACACACACAAGGCTTGGCTGCGAGACATCGGCTTCGAAGTTTAAAGTTTGTAATACCAATATGAATTATATAATAGACCAAAATTGATTAGAAAAGATATAGCTAAAAGCACAGATACTTTTTATCTTATTTTTTTCAACATCCTTACAAATGGTTTCTAAATAAATA